>CALLYA010000086.1 GCA_937875495.1 uncultured Verrucomicrobiota bacterium | reverse complement strand
TGAAAATGGACCAATTTTCCTGTTTTGAGGTCCGAATAGCGAAAGTCGGGCTAAACCTGTCCGGAGCATGGGTAAACTGAGTCCCCATATGCGGGAGAGCAAACAGAATATCGGCGCCTAACCTCCGCGCGGCTGCCACATCCTCCTCAATCCGGATCCGGGCCATCTTCACCCAGTTGCGATCATTGAGCGGTGGGAGAATACTGATGTGCCGTTGATCAACCTCTTGAACCTCTGCCTTTTCCAAATAATTGAGCCCATACGTGTAAGCAATAAAAGCCAACTTCAGCCCCTGAACCTCTTTGATCAGAATCCTTCCGGGGGCCGATGGCTCTCGAAATGTCCCGACATAATCAAGGCCAATCTCCTCCAGAACATCCAGGGGTCGCAATAATCCACTGACCCCTTTATCCATGGCATGATTATTCGAGGTCGAAACAACATCGATTCCGGATGCCTTAATTGCCTGGGCCCAGGCATCCGGACCGTTTAAATACAGAGGAATGCCATCATCAAAATTACTTCGGGAATAGCCTGCCTCTTCACCAGCTAATGGTACTTCTAAGACCCCCACAGTCAGATCCGCCTCAATCAAGTGTCGTTGGACATCCTTGAATACTGGTGAAAAGTCATACTCCCCATCGCACTGATCCAAGGCATGCTTCACCTGATCCTCTAAAAGAATCAAATCGCCGACAACGCTCACAGTCACAGATGAATTGAGCGCATCAACCTCTTGTTGGGTCAACTTCGGATGGAGGCTGCTCTCAGGAGCGTCCAGTTCACTGTTGGTCGGACGGTTTAGAAATGGTATGGTCGCAAGCATCACCGCATTGACGATCACTAGGAACAGAATTAGTCGGCGCCGGAACGGCCATTGATCGAGTGCCGTACCGCCTTCTACACTCATAACCCGCTCCAATGCCGCAATCGCTGTGGAATAACATTTAGCAAAGATGTCCAGGCCGAGGATCAACAAGGTCGCAATCGATACCAAGACCGCAATCAGCAGATACCAATCACTCCAAACCTCAACAGGTACATAGCGATTGAAAACAAAGGTCAAGTATCGATGAATCAGGAAGATCAATAGGGAATTCCTGCCGGCCTTGGTCAGTATCGGTATGTGAGACCTGGGACAAATGCACAGCACCGCAAATCCAGCGCAAACAGCGAGAACGAAATACGCCACACGGACCACCAACCACACAACCTTCGGAGCTGGGTAGGGGAAGGCGATGAAGACATAGGTCGACAGAATATTCGAAATGCCAAGCAAATAGACAATAGATACAGTCGCAATCAAGAATACGAAGGAATTCAGATTTCGCCGGCTAAAATAGTGCTCCCAATGATGCAGGCGAGTCCTATACCCAAGAATAAAAAAAGGCAAAAATGCAACCACTCTGCACAACGCCAAATAATTATTGATTGAATCAAGGAATCCAACTGCGAACGCCGAAACGAACGAGATCAACAAAATACCTCTTATGGCCAGGAGCTCAGGCAGGATCATTCGCCAAATAAAAAGAGCCAACAGATACCAGTTCACATAGACCGGGATCAGTGGGCCGGCATACTGCCCCGTCTGCCGGAAAATCCAGAACTGCATGAGGGAATTGAAAATAAAAAAAGGGATCAGCAGCCTGAACACCGCCTTGCTTCGTCCTCGTTCCAATCGATCTGAGAAATAGCCGGAAACGAAAACAAAAAGAGGCATATGAAAACTGTAAATCCAGTAATAGACCGTCGATACCAAAGGACCCGCAACCCCTTTGTCAACATATAGGATCAGATAATGCCCAAGGACCACCAGAAGAATCAGGAGTCCTTTCACATTATCCCAATAAATATTCCTTTGGCCGACTCTTTCCATCTTTCAATCCTAACCCAACCATTTGAGCGATCGTAATGCAGCGGCGTAGATTCCGCAGGCGCAACCGACGGTCAAACCACCGGTCTGCATGGGAATCATTTGGTAGCAGCCAGGTTCCACAATTCTGCAGAATGAGGTCCCTTTCCCCAGACCGAAGTGAAGCGATGGATTGCCATGTCCGTTCGAACCGGTCAATCGCTGGTCACTCGATCCCACGCCCACCAGCGATCCCATCCCAATTGACCCACGACTCCCAGTCCGTTCCCAGTCCGCTCTCATTCCAAACCGGCCTCCTGTTTTCTCTCAACCCTACCAACCTTCCCATTTCGAGGAAAGTGGATTGTGGGCCGTGGTAGTCACACCGTCTCGATCTGGCTACCTCGAGCCCGTTCGAAATGGCGTGCTCCTGCTGGCGTTGCCTCCAGGCAATGGTTGCCGATCGGTCTGACCATTGTCCGAATCGGGGTCGGGATGGGAATCGATTCCTGCCACAGAGATCACCGAGATCACAGAGGCGCAAGTCCTTTCCCATCTGAAAGCAACCCAGGTGAAGTGACGGCTGTCTCGTCGATGGCAAAATGAAGAATCTCTCTGTGAACTCTGTGCCCTCTGTGGCTAATCCCATCCGAAAAGGCGTGCTCCTTCTGGCGTCGCCTCCAGGCGATGGTTGCCGATTGGTCGGATCGGGATCGGAATCGATTCCTGTTCTGGTTGGCGCCTGGCCCTCATGGACCGCTCGAACTGCGCTGCCGAGTTGTGTCAGCAATGCAATCATACGGTTGCGGTACCCGGTTTTTTATGGCCGAATCCCATCAGGCGTCCTTTCGATACCGAGACCGATAACGACCCCGCCCCCGAGCTTGCTTCGCCATTGACCTTTTCGGACGACCTTTACCTGCTGCCGACATTCTAATGATATTCCTGCTGACTACCCAGGCACGGCAACCATCGGTCTCTGCGCCTCTGCGCCTCTGCGCGAGACCTCCGGAATCTTGCCTTCAGATCCCAGCCCAAGCTGGTGTTTTTCCATCAACCAAACAGCCCGGCCAGAAATGGCCGGGCTGGGCTGTTGGTTGTCCTTCAAGCGACGATGTTCTTACTCTCCGTAATCGCCGCAAACGACTGCATGCGCTACCACATGGAGCTCTTCTGCCCACGCCGGAATATCGATGGTGAAGGTGAAGCTCTCCTGCTCCGAATCTGCCAGCTGGTCGAATACGTATGGGTATTGACCGGGCGCAACAGTGGCCTCACCGTTCACATCCGTTGGAAACATTCCTTCGCCGATGTAGAACTGCACTTCGCGCAAACGGAATCCGTCCTCCGTGTACATGGTCGCTGTCGAGTTGGCCAGGTCGAGCATAAGGTATCCGACCAAGGTCCCCTTGGACGTATCACACTGGCCCGCGGCGGCATAGATCGGGTATTGCTCAACAGGGTCCGTATCGAAAACCTGGATCGTCCAGCCCCATCGGTTGAAGCCCCAATCAAGGAAGCAATTTCCGTCCGATTCGCTGTACGCAAACGCGGTCTCACACCCCTCCGGGGCATCGTCATCCCCGGATTCCTCACAGACACAGGAAAGGGTGATCGTGCTGTACGTCGCCCAGTTCCCCTTCTCCAGAATCCGATCACCAGCACTCCAGCCGGTCTCGGTCTGGTAGGAGCCGTCCTCTAACAGCAGTTGAACCGCCGCATGCGCCGCGATGTACAACGTCGGCAGCTGCGTGTCCGAGTCCGGACAGGCAATCCCGAACTCAGCCAACGGAATCACCACGGAGAACTCGGTTGCTCCGGTGATATCGCCCGAAACATAGGGGAATTGCCCGGGAATGGGACTCCCCTTCTTGGTCTGCGGCATGTCCGCCAGATCGAGGCCGATCCAAAGATGAGCCTCCTGCAACTCCCAACCCCCGGTGGTCTGGTAGGTCAGCAGCAGATCGTCATCGATGACCGTGGCGCAAACCACACCCGCATCAATCGACTGACCGGCAGTAAGCGTAAAACACTTGACGCCACTACCGTCTTCTGTGTCCACGACAGGCGCGCAAACGACCTCTTCGGCGGACAGATAGACCGCGGAGGCGACAAGACTCATCGCGCACACAGCCAGGAGCACGGTTACACTTCGTTCCCAACTTTTCTTCATAGCTACCCCTCGAATCGATGTTGATTTTTGATTCAAGGCTCCAGCCCTTCAGGAAGTGGCAAAACGCTAATTTGTTCGCCACCACCCCTAACCCTTTTTTCCTCTCCCGACACTCGATCCTTGCCACGCGTAGCTCGCCCCCCCATGAATCACGCCTTCTGTGAATACACAGAAAGCAGGCCGAGCAACCCGGAAAAGACCTGGATACCTCAACGGAATTCTTCTTGAATTCGCCTGGACCGTCAACGCGATCCAGCAAAAAAATACCGGCAAAACTCCGTTTGTAATGACAATTAAAACCATTCCATTCATAGGAATTATTTGCAGACCAATGGGAACTTCCGGGGCCTTGTAGTGACAATAAAAATTTTCTCGCTACCCGCAACGAAGACTCCCGAGGAAGAAGCGGATTGAGGTCCGTGATTTCTGGTCATATATAAAGCCCACCCGAAAACCCCGCTGGGCTGCAACGAAAGGTCTCCGGGGGCGGAAGGGGAGGAATCCAGTAGAAAACTCAGAGGTGTAGTGGGAGGGGGAAATGCAGCTACGTCGGCGAAGTTTTCAGCAACTGTCTTTCTCTGCCGAAACGGTATATCGATAATTCCCCCAAAAAAGGTAGGGGCGGAGCATGAAACCTACCCTCCCCCATAGGCAGATCGAAAACCCCACCGCGCCCTCGGCGCCCTCGGCGGGAGGCCATCCGGATCCCGGTGGGAAAGCCCGGTTGGGAAAGCGAACACCTTCTGGAGTTACCTCCAGGCTATGGTTGCCGATCCGACCGATCCGTCCGATCCGTCCGATCGGGGTGTCAGCACCGCAATCATACGGTTGCGGTACCCCGTTTCTCATGCCCGAATCCCATCAGGCGGCCTTTCGATACCGAGACCGATA
>CALLYA010000085.1 GCA_937875495.1 uncultured Verrucomicrobiota bacterium | reverse complement strand
CAAACACCTAGCGTACCCTCCAGCCCACAACCACCCACCTCCCCCCATCAGCAGGCCAAACGTCCTCAGCCACACCGCCAATCCCCACCCACAGCGGACCTCTGACCTCGTCCGGGGCCGCCAGGCCACGGACAGCAGCACGCGTAGCCGTGCTGCGGACCTCCGACCTCGCCTAATGCCCTCCAGGGGCATTAGGCTTCCGGCCGGCGGCCGGAACCAAACACCGCGGACTGGTGTCATGTACCCTGTTCCTGTGATTTGTTGTTGAGTGTGTGGCATGTGCGATCTGCGCGAACCCAAGGATCTTACCATGAAGCGTACCCATTGGAATCGATGGCCGGGCATAGTATCCGCCCGCGCCCTGTTGTTCGGTTTATTTTTTGCGGCCGGCAGCCTATTGCTCATGCCGCTGCAACCCGGGCTCCGTGCCGACGACGCGGAACCAGCGATGAACGAAAGGGCGAAGGCCGCCCTGCGCGCAAAGGATTATCCGACGGCCGTCGCCGCGCTCCCGAATCCTGCGACCCAGGAGGACTGGTATCTACGCGCCCTTGCGCGCTACCACGGCCAGGACTACACCGGCGCCGCCGAAGACGCCGCGAAGGCGGTCGACGCCGCCGACCAAGGCCTCGCCCACAAGGCGCGCTTCCTCCAGGCGTCCGCACTCACCGCGATGAAGCAGCACGAGGCCGCCGCCGCGATCTACGACGCGGAAGCCGCGCGCCTGCTCTCCTCCGAGCGCAAAGCCGGGATCGCCCAGGTCTATATCGATATTGCGGAAGAGCTCTCCGCTCTCCCGGCGCCCGAGGCGCTCACCGCGCCGCAGCCCGACTACGCAAAGGCCGCGGATTTCTATCTCAAGGCACTCGAGCTCGAGGTCGAGTCGAGCCTGCGAATGGAGCTCGAGTTCCGCCGCGCACGCATGCTGCAACTGGCCGGGGATCCGCATCAGGCCGCCGGCATGTTCCGTCAGCTGCTGGAGAATTGGGACAATGCATGGCGCACGCGCAACGGACTGGAACCAGTCGAGGCCGGACTCCCCACGCTGCCGCAGGAGCGTGCCATGCTGGTTCGTTTCTACCTCGCACAGGCGATGCTCGATTCGGGCGATCCGGCCGGTGCGCGCAACCTGACCGGTGAGATCACCGGCGCTGCCGGCGGTGAACTCGCCGCCGCCGCACTCCTGCTCAACCTGCGCTCCTATCGATTCCCGCAGTCCGAATCCGATAATGAATGGGCGCTCGGCGTGCGCGACGCACGCGCATTCCTCGAACGCTTCCCCGATCACCACAAAGCGGTCGAAGTCGCGTTCCAGATCGCACAGGCCGATGTCCATCTCTCGCAACGCACAGCCGGCGGCCGGAGTGACGAGGCGATCGCCGATCTGCAGGCGTTCCTCGCACAGACCGGGTTCAAGCCAACAGACGCAGTCTCCGAGCGTCCCGCCTCGCTCCTGCTCGCCATCGATACACCCATCGACAACCCGATCAGCAGCCGCCAGCAGTTCCAGGATCTGGCGCCCATCGCACAGTTCATGCTCGGTCAGACGTATCGGCAGACCAAGCAGTATCCTAAGGCGCGGGAGGCGTTCTCCGAGTACCTGCGCAGCTTCCCGAACGGTCCCCATTGGACCCAGGCCCAGGAGGGCTTGCTCGATATCGAGTTCCAACGCGGACTCGACCAGATCGAGGAGAAGGACTACCCCGGCGCGGTCGCGACCTGGCAGGCATTTCTCGATGCGCATCCGCTCGATGTGCGCGCGCCCAGGATCATGTATCTCTTCGGAAGGATCCCCTATCAGCTCGCGCTCGAGGCCGATGAAAAGAAGGCCGATAGCGCCGCGCTCTACGAAGAGGCCATCCGCAAATGGGAACAGCTGGTCTCGAAATACCCCGACACCGAGGAGTCCTCCCACGCGCAGTTCCTGATAGGAACGATCCTGGAGACCAAGCTCATGCGGCTCAAGGACGCCCTCACCGCCTATCGCAAGCTGACCTGGGGCCAGTGGGCCGATGACGCACAGGCGCAGATTCAGGAGCTGTCCAAGAAACGGCTCGAGCTGAAATCCCCGCGCATCTATCGCGCCGACGAGACGCCGGCCGTGGAGATCGGCGCGCGCAATATCGAGAAGCTCAAGCTCAAGCTCTACCACCTCAACCTCGAGGAGTTCTTCCGCAAATCGCATGGCGTCCACGACATCGACTCGCTCGACCTCGCCCTCATCGATCCCGACAAGGAATGGGAGGTCACACTCGACGGCTACAGCGAGTACCTGCCGATCCAGCAAACGATCCCGCTGCCGGTCGAGCCCGGACCCGGCGTCTGGGCGGTCAATGTCAGCGAGGAAGACTATCAGAGTACCACGCTGGTCATTCGCAGTGATCTCGATATCATCGTGAAAGCCTCGCGTAAACAGGTGCTCGTCTTCGCACAGAACCTGACTGCACAGCAACCGATCGAGGCGGCCCAGATCCTGGTCTCCAACGGCGAAAAGGTCTTTTTGGAAGCCGAGACCAACTCCGATGGAGTCCTGCTTCAGGCCGCCCCCGAACTCGACAGCGCCGGGACGCTCACCATCTTCGCGCACGCCGACGGACACGTCGCCTCCGGCACGCTCGACCTCCAACGCCTCGGTAAGAGCGCCGGCCTGTCACCCAAGGGCTTCATCTACACCGACCGCCCGGTCTACCTCCCCGGCGGTAAGGTCGGCGTCAAGGGGATCCTCCGCAGCGTCAAAGAAGGCGGCTATCAAGTGGAGTCCGAGACCGCCTACACGCTGACGATCGCCTCACCCGACGGGCGCATCATCCTCAGCGAGGAGGTCGAGCTCAACGAGTTCGGCACGTTCACCGCCGAGCTCGCGCTCCCGGCCGATGCCACCGAAGGCAGCTACGAGATCCTGGCCACCGCGAAAGACCGGCCGAGTCACTCCGGCAGGTTCGAGGTGCAACGGTATCAGCTGAGCAAGGTCCGCCTCGATCTGGCATTCGACCGGAACTACTACTTCCCCGGCGAGCCGATCAAGGGCACGTTCACCGCCGAGACCTACGACGGCCGCCCGCTGGCGGAGAGCAAGCTGCGCTATACCCTCCCCGACGGCCGCATGCTCGTCGCGTTCACCGACGCGAACGGCGTGCTCGAAATCGAGTACCCGACCCATAACTACCGCCCGGGCCAGCCGCTCGGGTTCGTCGGCGTGCTCGAAGACGAGGGCGTCTCCGTCCAGAAAGTAGTCAGCCTGCCGCAGTTCGGCTTCGGCATCGAAATCACGGACGTCCCGAACGTCTGCATCGCCGGCGAGCCGCTGGACGCGAGCCTCATGGTCAAGGACCCGGACGGCAAACCGATCGAGAAAAGCATCGAGATCACACTGCTGCACAGTCAGTTCCGCGAAAACAGCCCCATCCTTCAGGACCTACCCTGGAGCGGTCCCGGCAACCGTGACCGCGGCAGCTATGCCGATGTCGTGGTCGAGCGCAAGACCATCACGACCAGCGCGGCCGGCCCGACCGCGGTCCGATTCATCCCCGAGCTCGGCGGCAGGTACCGGATCCGTGCCGAGGCGAAGGACCGGCTCGACCAGCTCGTGGTCCAGACAGCATCGACATTCGTCAGCGACGATGACGACAGCGTTCGTCTGCGTATGTTCGCGGACCGCACCCGGGCCAAGGTCGGCGACACGGTCGACATCCGCACGCTCTGGCGTGAGGCGCCCGCGCTCTGCCTGATGACCTTCGAAGGCGAGGAGGTCTTCGACTACGAACTGATCAAGCTGGCGAGCGACACAGCCCCGCTCGAGGTTCAAATCGGCAACGAGCACTACCCCAACTTCACGCTCGCACTGGCGGCGATGCAGGGCACGGACCTCTATCAAAGCAGTGCCGACTTCCAGGTCGAGCGGGAACTGACGGTTCAGATCGAGCCGGAGCAGAAGGCTTTCGAGCCGGGCGCGGTCGGCAAGGTCCGGATCAGGGCGACCGACCAGCAGGGCAATCCGGTCAAGGCCGAGCTCTCGCTCGCACTGATCCAGCAGGCACTGCTGGATCGCTGGCCGGATCCGCTCCAACGGATCACCGAGTTCTTCAAGGAAGGCGCACGCCGCGATGCCGCGCTGCGCACCGGCGCAAGCAATGGCTTCGAGCACTACGGCACGACCCGTGAAATCCCCAAGGAGCTCCTGGCCGAAGAGCAACGGCTGAGCCAGATGGAAGCCGAGGCGCTCACCCGAGGTGAGATGGCGTCATTAGACGCTAGACTCCGTGCGAATCGCCAGTTAGGCGAGTTGTCCTCGCTCAGTATGGATGCCGGTCAGCCGATCGACGGGGAAATGGATATGTTCTTCGCCGGGGAACCCTTATACGCGCCCGCGCCCGCGGCGGCACCCATGGGCGGCATGGGCGGCGCGATGGGCTATGCCGGCACCGCCAACCGGCCCATGGCGCAGACCGCCGCGAAACGCATGGCCGGACGCGGAGTCCAACTCGATGTGCTCAGCTCAGAGGGGATCGCCTTCGGCGTCGAATTGGCTGAGGCAGTCACTCGCCAAGAGATCCCCGGCCAGGGCTTCTGGATCGGGCGGGTGCAGACCGATGCGGACGGCCGCGCCGA
The DNA here is from genome assembly GCA_937875495.1 of uncultured Verrucomicrobiota bacterium. Lineage (GTDB taxonomy): Bacteria > Verrucomicrobiota > CALLYA01 > CALLYA01 > CALLYA01 > CALLYA01. Next base: position 4,044 of record CALLYA010000085.1, on the reverse strand, counting down.
GATCGAGATCCCGTTCCCGGGCGAGACCACCAAGTGGGTGATCAAGTCGCGTGGCGCCACGGTCGAGACCCTGGTCGGCGAAGCCACCGGCACGGTGGAAACCCGGCGCGAGCTCTTCGTCGAGCTCCAGACGCCCAGCTCGCTGGTGGTCGGCGATTCCGCGCGCATCCCGTTGGTGGCGCATAACCTGGCCGATACTGCGGTCGAGGGGATCCTGCGCCTGCGCATTCTCGACGGCGATCAGGAGCTGAAAAGCTTCAGCAGCCGGGTCGAGATCCCCGCACGCGGACGCCAGCGCATCGTGCTGGACCCGTTTTCCGCGCCGGACCTGCGCCGCGTCACGCTCCTGGCCGAGCTCGTCGTCAACGACCAGCCGGTCGATCGGCTCGAGCGCAAGCTCGACATCCGGCCCTGGGGCATGCCCATGACCGAGTACAGCGCCGGCAGCGCGACCGATTCGCGCTCGCTCAGGCTGGACCGGCCCGGCGATGCCACGTCACCGGTGCGCATGAACATCACGATCGGTGATCGTGTCCGCAGCGCCATTATTGAGGCCGCGCTCCACAGCGGACCCAGACCCATGCAGGGGTTGGCGATCCCTCGAGCCGGGTACGAGCGCCAGGCGAATCAGCTCCTGGCGTGTGCCGCCGCGCTCGGGTATGTCGGCCGCGCCAAGGCGGAGGCCGCACAGGTGGAAGCCCTGCGCGCAACCGCGCGCGGACTGGTCGCGTCGCTCGTGAACGGGCAGAACGAGCAGGGACAATGGCCGCGCTCGCCTGGTCTGCGGCGGGATGATACCGCCGCCGGCGATATCGGCGTCACCGCGCGCGCCCTCTGGGCCCTGGCCGCCGCCCGCGATCAGGGGATCGCCGTCGATGACGGTGTCGTCGAGCGTGCACGCACCGCGATCGATCAGCGATTCCGCGCGGCACAGCCGGCAGAGCGCGATCTGAAGGCGATGCTGCTCTGGAGCATGGCCCGCTCCGGCGAGGCCGATTTCGCGCACGCGAACCGGCTCTACCGCGAACGCGGTCAGCTCAGCGCCGTCGGCCTGGCGTTCACCAGTCTGTCGCTCGAGCGGCTCAACCGTCGGGAGATGGCGGGCGAGGTCGTCGACGCGATCCTGCCACTGCTGCCTGCGCCGAATGTGCCGGGGCCGATCCCGTTCCAGCGCGATTCCAATTACCTCTGGTGGAGCTGCAGCCCCGCCGAGGTCACCGCGCTCGCGGCGCTCGCGTTTGAAGCAGCACGGCCGGAGCATGACGCTCTGCCCGGACTCATCCAGCGCCTGGAAGGCGGACGCTACGGGATCCTGCCGAATGCGGAAGGCCCGACGATCGCCGCGCTCGCCGGCTACTACGCCGCGGCCGAGTACCAGAGCGCCGATTTCGAGCTCGCCATCAGCGTGAACGGGCACGCGGTCCAATCGCTCAAGATCACCGGCACGCACCCGTCCGCACTGATCGAGGTGCCGTCCGAATACCTGACCGCCGGCGCGAATCGCGTCGATTTCGAGTACTCCGGCCGCGGCAGCTACGCCTATGCCGTCGCGTTCACCGGTTGGACCGAGACCTTCTCCGAGGCACGCCCATGGGGTAAGCCATACCCCACCAGTCGGCACATCTATCATGCGCCACTGCGGTATAAGGGCCGGCCGATGGGCTCCAGTACTCAGGAGGTCAAGCAGATCCAGGTCGGTGAGGTCGTGCGCGTCTCCGTCTGGATCGACAGCGACGGCGGGAGCAACCGGCCGTTCGTCCTGCGCGAGCCGCTCCCGGCCGGGTGCGAGCTCGTGCCGGATTCGATCACTGCACGGCATGACCACATCGAGATGGGCAACGGTGAGATGCTGATCAGCTTCCGGCCGAACCAGCAGCTCAATAGCTTCTCCTATGAGCTCGTCGGCGCGGTCCCCGGGACCTACCGCATCGCACCGACGCAGCTGACCGACGCGATCGATCCTTCGCTCGTTGTCTGTGCCAAGCCGTCAGAGCTCGAGGTCCTCGCCACCGGCGAGACCCCGGACTACATCTATAAGATGAATTGCGGTGAGCTCTGGGCCTTCGCCGAGGCGTACTTCAACGACAACGTGTTCGATGAGAGCCTCGACTACCTGAACAGGCTGAAGCAGGAATGCCCTGACAGCCTGGTGCCCAACAAGGAACGTCTGCTGGTCTGGATCCTCTCCCGCCCTGAGTTCTACGACGCCGACGCGCTCGTCGACGCGTTCGAGGTACTGAAGGAGAAGCAGCCCGACCTCTGGGTGCCGTTCGAGAAGATGCAGATGGTCGGCCGTGCCTACCGCGACAAGGGCGAGCATGAACGCGCCGCGCTCGTGCTCAGAGCCACGATCGAGGCGAGCTTCTACCGCGATTCCCGCGGCGGCGGCACGCTCGAATCGGAAGGCAGACACCTCGCGTCCTGGGAGTACATGGACCGCATCCTCACCGAATACCCCGACCTCAACCCGGTGATCGACGCCGAGTTCGGGCTGACCCAGTTGGTCTACAACCAGGCCGGTTCGCCGGAGCGGCTCTGGGATGAGTTGAGGCAGCTGACCGACGCCGATGTGCAGCTGCCGAACCGCATCACCGTGCTCCGCTGGACCGTCGACCGGCTGCGGCAGTTCCGGTGCATGCACCCGGAGAGTCCGTTGGGCGATGACGCCGCCTTCAGCGAGGCGAGCGCGCTGCTCGATATCGGACAGCACGAGTCGATGGTCGAACTGGTGCGCTTGGCACGCGAGATCTACCCGAGCGATGCCAATTTCGCCCCACAGTTCCCGTACATGGAAGCGCTCGGCCTCTTCCACCAGCGCGCGTTCGATGAAGCGGTCAAGGCGGCCGAGGAAGTCGCCGGCTCGACCAACGAGAATCGCGACCTGGCCGTCTATATCCTCGGTCAGATCTATCACGCGCAGTCGAAACCGGTCGAGGCGGTCCAGTACTACACCCGCGTGGCGGAGCAGTACCCGGACGCCGCCGGCGCGCTCGAGTACTTCAAGCGCGAGCAGCTGGCGCTGCCGGAGATCACCATCCTCAAGCCGGGCGAAGCCGTAGAGCTGGAGGTGACCAGTCGGAACCTGGAAGAGGCGCGCGTGCTCGTCTATAAGGTCGACCTGATGACGCTTTACCTGCGCGAGAAGAACCTGGCGCGGATCGCTCAGGTCAACCTCGCCGGGATCGACCCGCAGGTCGGACTCGACCTCGCGCTCGCCGAGGCGGTTGATTATGAGCAGCACAAGCAAAACATCAGCCTGCCGCTCGAAGAGGACGGCGCGTTCCTCGTGCTCGTGCGCAGCGGCGACCGCTTCGCAAGCGGACTCGTCCTGATCACGCCGCTGGAGATCGAGGTCCAGGAGGACACCGTCTCCGGAACGGTCCGCGTCAACCTACGCGATGAATCCGGCTACGCCGAAGGCGTGCACGTCAAGGCCGTCGGCTCCGCCGGCACCGACGTGCGCAGCGGCGATACCGATCTACGCGGCGTCGCCGTGCTCGACGGCATCCGCGGCAACGTCACCATCATCGCACGCGACAAGGACCGCCACTACGCGTTCCACCGCGGCAGCCGCTGGCTCGGCACAGATCCGACCCAACCAGCCGAGAAACAAGCCGAACTCAGCAGCATCAACGGCGACGCAATTGACCTGGCATCCAACCTCCGCAAGCAGGTGCAGATGCAAATGGAATACAACGTCGGCCAACAACAAACCCTCTACCACAACGATATCAAAGGCGTCCAAGTTCAAGCCGCGTATTAACGCGGCTTGAACCGCGGCACGACTACGCGTGCCGCGGCCCCCTGGGAGCGCCGACGTCCCCGTCGGCTCACTCTTCTCCCCCATCAGCAGGCCCAATGTTCTCAAGCCCATCGCCCAACCCGCCCCCCAGCGGACATCCATCTCGCAGCACGTGGGGCTGGCGCCCCCGTGCGAGGTCAGAGGTCCGCTGTGGGTGGGGTGTAGCAGTAGGCTTGAGGACGTTGAGCCTGCTGATGACCGGAAGGCGGGCGCGCGGAAGTCAGTTGGTAGCATTCCCTGGG
>CALLYA010000084.1 GCA_937875495.1 uncultured Verrucomicrobiota bacterium | reverse complement strand
GCGCAAAGGCGTTTTCGAGCTGGCTTGGCCAGGGGCCAACCAGAACAGGGATCGATTTCGATTTCGATTTCGATTTCGATCGGACTGATCGGCAACCCCTCGTACTCGCCCCATCTTCGTGTACGGGTACGGGTACGTGTACGTGTACGTGTACGTGTACGTGTACGGGTACGGGTACGGGTACGGGTACGGGTACGGGTACGGGTACGAGTACCGCGTCGCTGTGTACGCGTACGTTTCTGGGCCCAACTAGGCAGTTACAGAAAAACCGGTCCAACGTTTCAGCCTTCTCCCCTCCCAATGCCCCTCTGCGATCCCTGCGGGAGTCCTCCCTCCCACAAACTCCGATGGCAGAATAATCGATGCCGTTGGTACCAGCAGATGAACAGAGTGTATACGTTGAAAACATTGAACTGGGGACTGCTGAATGCGCATGGTAATCTCTACAACATTGCATCATCAGACCGGACCAGACCGCACCACAGCAACCAGCATCTCGCACCGACCTACCACCTCTGCGTGGGGGGCCAAACCCCACGCGCTGCGGCGCGCAACGTCGGGCCGTGAAAGGCTTAGGCATGAGCGGGATAATCCCTACAAAATGGCATCAACAGATCGGACCGGGCCAGCCACCGACAACTCGCGCGAAGCGCTCCCCACAGACCTCGGACCTCCTCCCCCTGCGCCGCGGCACGCTACGGCATGCTGCGCAATCCGCCTTCAGCCTCATCGAACTGCTCGTCGTGCTCGCGATCATCGGTCTCCTCGCCGCCATGCTCATGCCGGTGCTCGGCCGCGCACGCGAAGCGGGACGCTCCGCCGCCTGCATCTCCAACCTGCACCAACTCGGAATCGCGCTTCAGCTCTATACCGACGATCATAACGGCCGCCTGCCCTGGATGCGCGACCGGCCCATCCCCGACCCCGACACTCCCCCCGCCGCCGATGGAGACCTCCCCGGTATGGACACCGTCCTCGGCCCGCTGCTCAGCGGCTCCACCGGCTGCTTTCAATGCCCCTCCGATCGGGAGCGCATCTGCGAGCAGACCGGTTCCAGCTACGCATGGAACAGCCTCCTGAACGGACAGGACGCCAACCGCCTGAGCGTCTTCAGCATCGCCGTCGATCCACACCGCATCCCCGTCATCTTCGACAAGGAATCGTTCCACTCCACCCGCGGCAGCGGAAACCAGGGCGTCAATTTCCTCTATGCCGACGGACACATCGGCAAGCTCTTCACCCTGAGCGGACCATGATCAAAATCGATCGCATCACCAAAAAATTCGGCCGGCTCACCGCCGTCCAAGACCTCTGCCTGGAGGTCGCCCGCGGCGAGATCTTCGGCGTCCTCGGCCACAACGGCTCCGGCAAGAGCACCACCATCGGCATGATGCTCGGCCAGGTCTGGCCGACCAAGGGCTCCGTCGCCCTCTGCGGTCACGACGTCCACAGGCACCGTGCTCGCGCACTCGCCAAGGTCGGCGCCATCTTCGAAGCGCCCGCCTTCTACGACTACCTCAGCGGCTGGCGAAACCTCAAAATCCTCAGCAGCTACAGCGGGCGCACCCCCGATGCACGCATCCTGGAGGTGCTCGATTGGGTCGGACTCTCCGGCAGGGAACACGCAACGGTCCGCACCTACTCGCACGGCATGCGTGCACGGCTGGCCATCGCCCAGGCACTGTTGCCCTCGCCAGACCTCCTGATCCTCGATGAGCCGAGCGACGGACTCGATCCCGAGGGCATTCACGAGATGCGAGAGACCATCCGGCGGCTCCATCGCGAGCTCGGACTGACCATCTTCCTCTCCTCCCACCTGCTGCATGAGGTCGAACAACTCTGCACCCGCATCGCCGTGCTCAATCGCGGCCACAAGGTCTTCGAAGGCGCCTTGGCACAGACCCGGGGGAGCGCGGGAGACAACTGGATCCACTTGCGCACAGGCGATTTCGAGCTCGCCTGTCGCGCCCTGTCCGAGGCCGGCATGCTCCTGAACCACCGCGAGGGGCACCTCCTCCAGCCCGCCGAAGGCGTCTCCGCCGATCAGATCGTCCGCCACCTCGTCGGACACTCCCTCCCGGTGCATGAAATCATGCCGCACCGCCCCTCACTCGAGGAGTTCTACCTCACCCTCATGAACCCGACATCGGATCCCTCCACCCCCAACCCGCAGTGACCCCACTCCCCCCGCCACCGCGCATGCCGCACCGCTGAAGGACCACCCCAATGCTCCTGCTCCAACTCCAAAACGAACTCTGGAAGCTCTTCGGCAAGAAGCGGACCTATATCGGGTTCCTCATTTTCTTGCTGGCCCAGAACACGATCATCCTCATCTTCCGCTTCGCACCGGCTCCACAGGCACGCCTCACCACCATGCTCGAAGGGAACGGCCACGCCGCAGGCGAATACCTCTCCAGCCTCACCTTCGCATCCTTCATGGTCTTTCCCATCGCCTACATGCTGCTGCCCCTGTTCGCTGCACTCGTCGGCGGAGACATCGTCGCCAAGGAGGCCGAAGACGGAACCCTGCGCATGATCCTCTCCCGTCCCATCTCACGCCTGCGCCTGATCCTGATCAAGTGGCTCGCTGGGATGGTCTTCTCTCTCCTGCTCGTCATCGCCCTGGGCGCGTTCGGAATTCTCTTCAGTAGCTTCTGGTTCCCCTGGGGCGGCATGTTCGTCTTCGTCCCCGGCGAGATGTTCAGCCTCTTCCCCGCAGGCGAAGGCCTGCGCGCTTACGCCGCCGCACACCTCATGATGGGCATCAAGGCGGGAACCATCACCGGCCTCGCCCTCATGTTCTCCAGCTTCAATATCAAACCCGCCGCCGCCACCATTCTCGCCATCTCTTTCGTCTTCGGGAACTTCATCGTGATGAACATCCCCTTCTTCGAAGACCTTCAACACTGGTAGATCGGAAGAGCACACGTCT
>CALLYA010000083.1 GCA_937875495.1 uncultured Verrucomicrobiota bacterium | reverse complement strand
TGAAAATGGACCAATTTTCCTGTTTTGAGGTCCGAATAGCGAAAGTCGGGCTAGTTTTGTGGGGAAAACCGTTTTCTGCAAATCAGGGCAGTTGCAGAAAACAGTTCGGATGTAGCTGCATCCCCCCCCGCTCTCAATACCCCTCTGCGCCCTTTGCGAACTCTGCGGGAGTCCTCCCCATCCGCACCCGGAGACCCTTCGTTGTGGCCAATGGTGTTTTCGAACGGGCTCGAGCTAGCAGATATCTGCTCGGCACCTCCGGATTCCGGATACCACAGCTCCGGTTGATGCAGCCAGAATCAGTGCCGCCCACCAGAACGGATCGTCATTCCCGGTATGAAAGATATGCTGATGCGATGGTGAGAGCCACCCCCAGCGGCATCATGCAGACCGCGATCATCAGCCATGGCTTCGGTTGGTGATTCATTCAGGCATGAAAATTGTGCGTTTACCGCGTAAGGTCCACGCGGTAGTCCTGCCTAATTATGCCTTATATGACCACTTGCAATTATCGCATGTATCCTTCCCTGCGGGGATCTCACTACCACATTGCATACATGTAGTTGGAGCATATATATCATCAGTCGAATCCAGGTCTTCAGGCTCCCTATTCGATGAAAAAAGAAAGTAGAGAATCGCTCCTATGCCATGAAAAACCAAGATCACGACAAGCCATGAAATTTTGGAATGCACGTCAATATCGCGACGTGAGCAGAGTCCGATTAGAGCCATCCCCCATGCGATAAAGGATAAGATTATTAAAAGATACATTATTTCTTCTTAAGGCGGAACGGTTTGGTTCGGCTATCTGAATTTCATTTCCGCGACGGCCGCATTCCGATTCTGGTTCAGGCTGCGGATAATTCCGACCGCTTTCATAAACTCCTCTTCAAACTGCGTTGCCAGCAGCCCTTCCGCCTCCTCGAACATCCCGAGTTCCCGAAATGCTTCAGCTTTCATGAGTCGATCGTTGTCATCCTTCTCATCGCAAAGGGCCGAGAATGCTCGGAGGTTCGCGGCCTCTACCTCCGTCAGTGGCTTGGCGTGATCCCTATAGCGGCGGGTATCGTTCCCTGCCCACCAAATGCGGAGTCGAACGTACCGTTCCTTCTCCCCGGACTCAACGCCTGCCGATAGGAAGGCGATGTATTCGGGAAGTGTCGGCCCAGTTCCTGACCGTGCGTCTCGGAACTTGTCAGCGGCTTCGATTCTTGCCCGCCAACGGTCAATTTCCCCGATCGGCTCCTGCTCATCAATCCAACCAAGGGTTGAGCAGTGAGGACATTTGATCAGCCATGGTTGGTCGGGAAGCATGGGGGCATCTTGCTTGCCGTCGGTCCAGAAACGGGCGCCAATGGTATTTCCTGAGCCGATGGTGCGCTGGGCAATGTGCTTACCGCAGGCTGAACATCTGCGGATGATCGTGGGGCCTGGAGTCATCTTGCGTTTCCTTTCTCGCTGCCGAACACTTACGTTGAGCATTTCCGGAAGCCGTGCAACGCGCGGTTTACGGGATATTTTCCGACGTGTTGTTCGGTCTGTTTCTCATTCTCCATACTCCTCTAACGATAACGACGAGTACGACTGAAAGCACCGCAGCCGGCGCAAGGATTATGCTGAAAATCAGTAATGGGAGGATCCTGCCCACGTCACTGGAATAATATGGGTATACTTGGGCATAGCCCAGTGCCATCGCCATTGCGATGGCATACACGGGCAGTGTGAGACCATGCAGACCAACACGGAATCCGAGGTAAATCCCAACTCCGGCTGACACGCCGATGAAGGTGACAAGCGTGATCATGTCAGCCGCCTTGAGTCCGGTGACGACCCAAAAGGCCAGCACGCATAGAAGTGCTCCTGCTGCCGATATGACTTGATTTTTAAAATGTTTCATCTTTTTGAGTAAACAGGTTAGGCGGATCCGTCTATAATCCGGATGTCTTTGGCGGTCCATCTACAAAGAATGTCAGATCACGACTGGGAGGCGTTTGGGTTGAATATTTTGGCTTCAGCCAGGGCGGCGGGGTTCCACGGACCATCCACGCCTGTTCAGGACGGTTGGGGCCATTAAAAAATTCGTGCCGGTTCAGGGCACACAATTCCTTGGGGGCAGAATCGAAATTGGGTGGACAATGAAGCATGACGCCCGGCATTTTGCTTGGCTGGTTGGGCATGAGTCAAGGATTTTATCGTCGGCGCAACCGCCACCGCGCCTTTGCGCAAGTCCCCTCCATCCGGAGATTATCCGCAGATTACGCAGATTTTCGCAGATCCAGAAATTCGTTACTGTGTCCTCTTCTTGGCACCCTATGATAAGCTTAGCTTAACCCACGTCGCCCCACACTCGCCTCGGTCTTGCCGCCCCGAGAGTTACCCGGCGTGGGGTTGAGGCTTTTGTTAGCACGACGAAGCCAAAAACCTATGGAGCTTCCGACACACTGTATCAAGCTCTCTCTGCCATTCCTCCCTACCCTGGTAAATCAAAGGGCCCTCCCCTCCGGCTGTGGCTTCAAGAAGTTGCTGATGAGCGTTGATAAGTTCGTCATCCTCTATCGCATTTTCGACAGCCCAGCCGTCCGCGGGTGATCCGAAATGGTCAACGATCTTGTTCGGGTTCGTCCTCCATCTGTTCAAAGACTCTCGCGAAGAACGTCGCATGATTGGCAACGACAATCGTTTTTGAATCGCCACCGTCCGGCGTAATGTAAATCGGGTTTCGTGAGAACCTACCATGTGCAGAGCGGCTCAGTCGCATGGTGAACCGTCGACCGTCGGCGTCCACGAAAGGGATCATAATGTGAGTCGTCGTGCCTTCTGTCTGCGTTGTGACTTCAGAGCTGCGATATCGCACCGGTGGGACGATTGTGATCTGTTCCTGAACAAAAGGTGGGGGCGGCGGTGGCAACCAAGTATCCTTTTGCCAGACTGCTCGGTCCAAGAGGTAGAGCGGACCGTAGAAGTTGACGGCGAGCATATTCATCTCATCATAGCGGTTATTGTAGACGCATGGCATCCAAGCACGCGGAAATTTTGGACCCTTCAGCCCCCAAGCCACCACACGATAGGAACCAGCGACGGAGAAGGTCAGGTAGCTTGCAATGTACAGGCCCAAAACCGTCACCAGTGCGATGGCAATTCGTTTTTTCATCTCCGTCTTCTACCCTCTATGGCTGTCGGCACAAAAACCCCAGCTTGGGTCATCTGTAGCGTGGCTTGGACCTCGCACCAAAATGCCCTGATGATCACCTTGTGTGAGTCGTCAGTGCTCACGGCCTTCACATCTGGCGGAACATAAGCTTGCAGCAGCATGACCTCTGATGGCACGCCGGTCATTGCCCTGGCATAGTCGAGTATCTGGTGAATGACATCGGACGAGTTGAGGCCCTGCATGTAGTATCTGGCCGCGTCAATGGGCAACGGCACTTGGGATAACAGCACCTGCGCGTCCTTGCCGGAGACATTCGTGAGCATTTCCCACTCGCTCTTGAATGTGTCCAGTTCCAGTTGCGAAGCGACAGGCAACCCCTCGAACCACTTCTCGTTCGCCGCACGCAACGTTTCTGGATGTTCCGCGAACACGTCTCGGGCGATTGCGTAAATTCGTTTGAGCAAGGCATCGCTTGAGCCAGGTCGAAGCGATTCGGTGGCGACAGCTACGCACCTGCTTCGGAAGTCTTCCTGTAGCCTTTCGATATCATTTCCCGCACCGATAGCCGAACCCGCCATCAAAGAGACCGTTAGAGCTATTATTATTGCAGTTCTCATTCTATCTCCGCTCTCAAACACCCACGCTAACGGGCGGCGGTACGCCGTACCGTGGATTTACCGGTTGGGGCTCCCTTATCTTCTTCGTCACAGGTTCCCTCCGGCCCACAGGTGAATGTAGATGGCCGACACAAGCAGGGCAAGGTAATACGCGAGGGCCTGGGCAGAAACCGCTATAATGGTGACGATTGTTCGGAGGGCCAGGTATTTCATGCCGCGCGTCAGTCGGAATGTGCCGACAGATATGAGGGCCAACGAGACAACCCAGACCGGAATGATGAGGAATGGCATGATCGGGTCAATGGCCTGGACTCGGGGTGCCCGGATCGCGATAATGATGGCACTGCAACCGATGGCGACAATCCAGCCCGTAAAGATCAGAAGCCATCGCTTCGGCCTGCGTTCTTCGGTCATATTCATCCTATTTCATCTCCTACCCCAACAGAAATTAGGTGGATCCGTCTATAACTCCTTGGCCGCCCTTCAATGAAATACGACAAACGGACATTTCGAGTTATAATATTATTCAAAATGTTATGCAGATCTGGCTATCTACCCATCAGCAGGACGAAGCCAAAAACTTATTGAGTTTCCGACACACTGTATCAAGCTCTCTCTGCCATTCCTCCCTACCCTGGTAAATCAAAGGGCCCTCCCCTCCGGCTGTGGCTTCAAGAAGTTGCAGATGAGCGTTGATTGGTTCGTCATCCTCTATCGCATTTTCGACAGCCCAGCCACCTAGGGCGTGCAGGGCACTACCATACCTTTGCTGCGTAGTTTTCGATTTGTTATCAAGGTCAGCCCACTGCCAAAAGCGCCGAAAAATGTCGAGTAGTTCTCGGCCGATCTCGTCTTCTTTGGCCGGGGAAAGTCCGATCTTCCAATCATCTACCCAGGACTCATTTGGATTCATTTTCTCGCACCTCACGCTTCACATCACGGTCTTGGCAAGACGCGCATCGCGCGGTTGGGCCAATACCCGGGATTGGGTTGTTGGAGAGTCGGTTGCTCCCGATGCTCCGTCGTCCCACTCTTTGAGAGTCTAATAGCACCCTCCAAGATTGAGGACAAGCAGAATGCAGAAAACACACAGGACAGCCTTGCCCCTGAGGACTACGCCAGCGGCCGCAAGCAGGATGTAGACTGCGAATCCACACGCAATGATCCAGTCGGCGTCGCCCTCGATATGGAAAAGGATGAAGATACCGACAGGAAAGAAGTACGACGTGAGCCAGCATTTGCGGGCGTCCCAATGGTCTGACATGGCCGAGTACAGAATGAGAGCGGAGATGTTGGCGACCAAGTATGCCAGAAGGAAGAGGCCAAGCCACTTTCATCGGCCCATCGGTTTCTTTCCTTCATTCATCATCTCTCCAACAATACCGCTAACGGACGGCTCTACGGCGTACCGTTCCGCGGCCGGTTAGTGGTCGTCCGAAATCCCATCCGGATCCGGAAAGCCTCCCGCAGAGGACGCGGTGGCGTTGCCGGCCTGCCCATCGGGTTGGGTAGGTTCCTGGCTCTGCACCCTACCTGTTGGGTAAATTGTTAGATCAATCGTTTCAGCAGACCAAGGAAGTTGCTGAAAACGGCTCCAGTGTGAGTACATCTCCACCTCCCAATACACCACCGCGTCCCCTGCGCCCTCTGCGGGAGACCTCCCCAGCCGGTCCCGTAGACCTTTCATTGTGACCCAACACGGTTTTCGGACGGGCTCAAGCTACTGTGCGAGACGCCTACACCCTTTTGTTGGCCCGCGTCTTTCTCGTACACGTACACCTCTCCTGTTCGCAAACCTGGTTCCCTCGCTCGATCATCCGCGCAAGCGTTGCCACAATCCGCACAAGCAACTCTTTTGCCGTGCGAAAAGCTTCACTTTCGAAGGTTCTGCACCGCTCGAATCTGGATAGGCAATAAAGCATGGAGAGTAGGATTTTGGCTGGCTGGTTGAGCATGAGTCAAGGTTATTATCGTCCGCGACAGCGCCACCGCATCCTCTGCGTCCTCTACGTCCTCTTCGGGGGCTCTCAAACTCCGAATGGCAAGGCACTCCCCCAGAGGCATGGCACAGGCAGAGGAGATTGAAAGTAGCTCATGGCCCTTTCCCGAATCCAACTCAGACACCTGCATGGTTTCCGTATTCGCACTGATTTGGATTGTAAGCGCCGTAAAATGTGAGAATGGGTCGGCTAGGCCTTCACCACACCGCCATGACCAAACCCTGGAATCGCTATCTTGCGAGTTTCCAGTCGTTGCTGAAAGTCGGAGCGTCGAGAACAAATCAAAACTCTCGCATCCGGTTGTGCTCAACCTTCTCAACATTCTCAACCTTTAGCGATCCTGTTGTCTCTCCTACTTGGGAAGAGAGGGCAGCAGATTATTCTTCGTACCAACTTTCAGCACCGGCGACTTCTAGCGATAAAGTCGTTGATCCGCAGCACGATCTCATCCATTTCCTCCTCCGAGAGTGTCCAGCCAAACCGCGCTTTCGATTCGTCGAATGGCGCACTTCCCTGTTCTGCATTGTACGGCGCGTCGTGGATCTCGATGCCCTGAGCCCTCGGCGGGTGGTCGTGACCGGCGTGCCTGCTCTGATACCACTTATAGGCGTGGCTCCGATCGTTCAACGGATAAACGCACTCGGTTGGCTTTTTTCCCAGACGTTTTTTCCAGACGTGCACCTGCTCTGGCGTGATAGTTACGCACGTACTGCTTAGACACTCCGCCCCCGTAGATGCAAAAATCATGGTGAGGAAGAGACCAAAGAGTGCGCCGAAGCCGATGACTGGAGGCAACCAGCCACCCGACTTATAAATGATTAGGAGAAGCACAGCCGCCGAGACCGCAGTGAGGGCCCCAACCTGCACAACCAATCGCATTGGCCGGACTGGCACCACGCACCGCAATTGATGCGGGGATTCCGTCATCTCAAATAAAGGCCTCATGAGAACTTCCTACCGCGTCGGCATCCCCCTGGAGTGGAGTCAATCAGTTCCCAGAGATTCTGTCGCCAAATGTAAAGCTGCTTATCAGGCATGTGACGGCCCCCATGTGGATAACGTCCAAAATCATGCATTTTCTTGATGGGAATCCTTGCTTTTCTTTTACCATACCACGAGTTCCTATTTGATGCGTTTCTTTTCTTACATTAGCCTGAAACCCAAGTGACCCATTTCCTTTGTCTGGAGATCATACAGCAACTTGGCGAGTTGTTTTACTGAACAAGCTCCATCAAGCATCCGAATTTTCGCTGGAGCGCAGGAATCGTACTCGTCCTGATTGCAATCAGAAATGACGCCAATAGGTTCCCACGCCCGAAGGGTCCTCGAGAACTTTGTGGCAGCCCTTTGCGTCAGTACATTTGAGATATTCTGATTCCTGTTCTGTCATATCTCTATTCAAAACAACAAGGGTCAGGAGCGAGCTAGACACCCGTCCGAAAAGGCGCGCTCCTTCATGCGTCTCCTCCAGGCAATGATTGCCGACCAGTCAGATCATTTTCTGAATTCCGGGATCGAAATCGATTCCTGCTCTGGTTGGCACCAGGCCCTCATGGACCCCTCAAACTTCGCTGCCGAGTTGTGTCAGCGCCGCAACAACATTACCCGGTTTCTCATGTCCGAATCGCATCACGCATCCTTTCGACACCTAGACCGTTAGCGCCCCCGACCCCGAGCTAGCTTCGCCATTGACTTTTCGGACAGCGTCGAGCTACAGCGAGTCCGGAGCCTGCACCCTCTGGTTGGACCTCGTCTTCCTCGTACCCGTACCCGCTCTCCTGTTCGCGAACCTGCTTCCCTCGCTCGATCATTCGCGCAAGCGTTGCCAAAATCCAGCACAAGCTGGTCTTTGCCCATGCGCACAGCTTCACCCCCGAACGTTCCGCACCGCTCGAATCTGGGTAGGCAATGAAGTATGACACCCAATTATTCGACAGCCCGGTTGAGCATGAGTCAAGGCTATCATCGTCCGCGACAGCGCCACCGCGTCCCCTGCGCCCTCTGCGGGAGACCTCCCTATCCGGCCCTGTAGACCTTTCGTGGTGGCCCAACATGGTTTTCGGACGGGCTCGGCAAAGAAAGGGCCGAGCGCGGAAGGAGGCCTTCCGCGCATCGACCCTGATTGCTTGGCCCCCATGTCTTCCTGCTGCGATTTCGCGACGTGGCGCCCCCCTCCCTCAATTGCAGGTGCAGTCCTGGCCGCTTAGCCCGACTTTCGCTATTCGGACCTCAAAACAGGAAAATTGGTCCATTTTCA
>CALLYA010000082.1 GCA_937875495.1 uncultured Verrucomicrobiota bacterium | reverse complement strand
GTCTGTTTGGTGGACTTTTTCATACCGAAGGCTGTATGAAGGGTGTTGTCGCCGGTCCGCGTTGAAATCGGATTCGGGCCACCAATCCAATCGCAAGTCCCGTCCGCCCACAGACCTCTGGAGCAAACCCGTGCCTTTTCCTCACAACCATCCAGGCGTCAGCGCCATCCTTCTCGCGATGGTGGTCGCCCTTCAGATCAACACCAGCGTCCACGGCGACCTCGCCACAGACCTGGCGACCCTCAACCATCGCCTCACCGAGGCCGCGGTCGGTACGTCGCCCCCGCGCAACGCAGCACGCCTGGTTCGAGCCCTCTCGGCCGAAGGCGCATGGCCCGACATCGATTACTCCGACCAAGAGCGAACCGCCTGGGCACCCGCGCGACACGTCCAACAGCTCCTCGCGCTCGCTCAGACATGGCACTTCACGAAAGACCCGGCTTCCCTTCAGGCCGCCCTGCGCGCGCTCGACTATTGGTGCAACAACACCCCCGTCTGCCCCAATTGGTGGTACAACGATATCGGAGTCCCGCTCTCCCTCTATAAAGCACTCCTCGTCCTCGACGATCGGACCCCCAGCCAGCTCAAGCAACAGGCCGTCGAACTGCTGAAACGCGCCAACCCCGACAGCCCATCGATGACCGGACAGAACCTCGTCTGGGTCGCAGAGGCCACCCTCGGCCGCGGATGTCTGGAGCAGGATCCCGAGCTCGTCCGCCGCACCATCGAACGGGTCGCACAGGAGATCCACATCTCCACCCAGGAAGGCATCCAGCCCGATTACTCCTTCCACCAGCATGGCGCCCAACTTTACTCCGGTGGCTACGGCCGCGGCTTCAGCCTCGATACCCCGCGCTTCGCCGCGCTCGCACGCGGGACCGCCTTCGCCTTTAGCCCCGAAAAGCTCCAGCTCCTCTCCGACTTCCTCCTCAACGGCCAGCAGTGGATGATCCGCGGAAACACCTTCGACTACAGCGCCTGCGGCCGCGAGATCACCCGCCCCGGTGCCGGTTCCGCTTCGCCACTTGCCGAAGCATGCCAACACCTGATCCTCGCCGGCGCCCCACGCATCGATGAACTCCAGACCTTCCAAGCCCGCCTCAAACAGCCCGAGGCCACTCGGAAACTAATCGGACATAAGCACTTCTGGCGCTCGGATTACACCACGTTCCACCAACCGGAGTTCATGGCGTCACTTCGAATGACCTCCAACCGCCTGCTCCAGACCGAGCTCGTCAACAGCGAAAACCCCATCGGCGCGTTCCTCTCCGACGGACTCACCTTTTTCTACGCCACCGGTGACGAATACCGCGGCATCTTCCCGGTCTGGGACTGGCGGGCGCTCCCCGGCACAACGGAACAGCGGCTCCCCGACCCGCCCAGGGTACGCAACGGTGAACGCGGCGAAAACGCCTTCGCGGGCGGCGTTTCCAACGGCCAAATCGGCGCATCTGCCATGGATTTCACCCGCGGCTCACTCACCGCTCGCAAGGCATGGTTCTTCTTTCCCAATACCCTCCTCTGCCTCGGAACCGGCATCACCGATACCCAAGCCGTGCCCGTCGCTACCGCCATCGAGCAGTCGCTCCTTCAGGGACCCGTCGACATCACCACCCCCACCGAATCCACACAGGCCGCCGCCGGTCAGGAAATCACCGTTCAAGGCCCCTGCACCATCCGCCACGGCGGACTCGAATACAGCTTCCCCTCGACCCACCCGGTCCTGCTTTCCACCCGTACCCAGGCCGGATCCTGGCACCGGATCAATCCCAGCCGATCCAAAGCTCAAGTGGAACTTCCCGTCTTCAGCCTGACCTGGGACCACGGCAATCAACCGACCGGCGCCCAATATCAGTACCTCGTCCGAGGGGGCGACCCAGCCACCAAGGGGCGTATGCCCACCGTCCTGAGCAATACCCCCGAATGCCAGGCAGCATGGTGCCATGAATCGAAGAGCTTCGCAGCGGCATTCTATTCCCCCGGCAATTGCACAATCCCCGGGATCGGCCGGCTCACGGTCGATCACCCCTGCCTCCTCCTCATCGAATCATCCCAAGACGAATTCCGCATCCACGCCGCCGAACCGACCAACCGCCCCGCCTCACTCACCATCACTATCCAGGGCGATACCTCGACCCATATCGTCCTTCAGCTGCCTGACGGCCCCCGCGCAGGCGCCACCATCACCGCCACCCCATGACCCTCTTCCAACCAGCCGAACGTACCTTCGCCGAAAACGTCTCGCACCTCTCCTATTGCAACCCGTTCCTGCCGGAACGGATTCAGTTCGAGAAACAGGCCCTGGGATCTGACTTCGTCGAGGAGGGCGCACACTGGAACATCCAGAGCCTCACGAACACCCACGGCCACCCAAACCTCGACCGCCTGCTGCATCGATCCAAAAGACTTCTGCACACGATCCGCGATCGGAATGCGAACCCGCAGGGGCTCACAGAGGATGATGTCAAGCTGTTCGATGACCTGGTCCTCTTCTATCTCTACCACGCATTCCACGAACCCCTTCAGCAGGCCGTGGAACGGACCGAACGCGGCGAGGATGCCGATTTCAGTTTTTATCGGGATTTCGAGCGGCAGGGATCCGAGCTGCTCTCCCTGCCCGGTGTCGTCTTCCCCAGCCAAGGGCACCTCGAAAACGCATTCGCCGTCTTCTTCCAATTGCGCCGCGCCTTTCATCACATCTTCCACCAGATCGTCGGGGTCTCCGAACCCATCATCCGCCTGCGGGCCTCGGTCTAGCAGTCCATCTTCACCTGTGACCTGCATCGCTACCGCAGGGGACTCTTCGAGCGGATGGGCGATTATACCTGCCTGATCACGGGTCCGTCCGGAACTGGTAAAGAGTTGGTTGCACGTGCGATCGGACTCTCCCGGTACATCCCATTCAATCCGCGGAAGTTGAAGTTTCCCAACGAGGCTGGTGCCTGCTTCTTCCCCCTCAACCTCTCCGCGCTCTCACCGACCCTCATCGAATCGGAGCTCTTCGGCCACAAGCGCGGCGCCTTTACCGGCGCGATCCAAGACCGGCTCGGCTGGTTCGAGGTCTGCCCCGCTTCAGGTACCGTCTTTCTGGATGAGATCGGTGAGCTCGGTCCCACACTTCAGGTCAAACTGCTACGCGTGCTGCAGACCCGCTCCTTTCAGCGGCTGGGCGAGACGAACAGCCGTGCCTTTCAAGGCAAGATCATCGCCGCCACCAACCGCAACCTCGCTGTCGAACTCGCGGAGAACCGGTTTCGCCACGACTTCTATTACCGCCTCTGCTCCGACGTCATCCAGACCCCCGGCCTGCTAGAGCAACTCCAGGATCAGCCCCGGCAACTCGATGAACTCGTCCTCTTCATCGCCAGACGCGAGCTCGGCCAGGAGGAAGGTGATCCCCTGGCCGAGGAGGCCTGCACATGGATCCGGAAGCATCTCCCCGCGGATTACCCCTGGCCCGGAAACGTGCGCGAACTCGAACAATGTGTCCGCAATATCATGATCCGCGGGTCCTATACCCCACCGGCAATCCGACCGAGCCGGGAAAACGATCCGATGGCCGATACCATCGCCCAGTTCCGGGCCGGACGCCTCACCGCCGAGGACTTGCTCGTCCGATACTGTTCCCACGTCTTCAACCAGTGCGGCAACTACGCGGAAATGGCACGCCGCCTCGAGATCGACCGGCGTACCGCCAAGAGCAAGGTCAGCGAGGACTGGTGCCGGCGCCTCGATCAGAATCAAGACTGAACGCCAAGGCGTTGTTGGTACTCTATAGGCCAAAGGTCAATCAATCGGTCGGTCCGATCAATTGCTGTGCAGTTCTGAATCAAAACGATCTTGCCCAATCGCAAGGTCCCACCCATCTTTCACCTTCACGATCGTACTCAAAAATGCCTCGTCGAGGCACGCTACGTGCCGGCACAAATCCGTACAACTCACACAGAACCAAGGTGTTCGACAATGCGTCCTCCGAAGCCATTAAAAAGCCTCTGCCTGATCACGCTATCGCTGATTTCCACCGGTTGGGTAGCCGCCGTTCAGCCTAAAATCGAAGTCGATTACAGCGCGGTACCCGAACAGAAGGCCTGGGCCGAAGCCGCCGGTGAAATCCTCACCAAGTGGTATCCCATCTATAATAATATGCTCTCCACCAAGGACTTCACCCCTACCGACCGCGTCCAGTTCGCGCTCAGGAAGTCCAATCGCGGGATCGCCGGCACGGCCAACGGTCGGATCACCGTCTCCTCCGGCTGGATCGAGCAACACCCGGAGGACCTCGGCCTCGTCGCCCACGAGCTGGTCCATATCATCCAGGCATACCCAAACGCGCAGCCGATCTGGGTCACCGAGGGCATCGCCGACTACCTCCGCTGGGCCATCTTCGAGGGCAAGCCGCAAGACTGGTTCCCCATGGTCGATCGCGAGCGCGGCTACGAGGCGAGCTACCAGGTCACCGCCGGGTTCTTCCTTTGGCTGGAAACCGATCAGGCGCCCGGAATCGTCCGCAGACTGAACAAGGCGATGCGTGAGAGCAAGTACAGCGACGAGATCTTCAAGACCGCCAGCGGCAAGAGCCTCGATGAGCTCTGGAAAGAATACGCCGCCGATCGTAAGTCCAACAAGTAGACCCGGACCCGGACCAAGCCCATTGCATTATTTCTCTATTCGCGCCGATTTCAGCTGTAAGTCACGTAAAATGCGCGAACGCATCGGCTAGGTCTTCACCACACAACCGGAAGCCTGATGCCCCACCGGGCATCAGGCGAGGTCGGCGGTCCGCGGTGGTTCGCGCAGCGGCAGTGTGGTTGAGGACGTTTGACCTGCTGATGACCGGAGACCTCGCGCAGAGGCACAGAGGCTGGAGACCGTGGGGTGGGGATCTCCGACGACCTTGGGGATAGGGTCTATTATTCTTTGCCTGGGGACGTCAGAGGCCAGCACCTGAGCGCTTCGCGCGAGTTACTGGTCACTTACCCGTTTCAACCCGTTGCTGCCATTTCAAACCAAACACCCCGCATACCCCACAGCCCACAACCACCCACCTCCCCCCATCAGCAGGCAAAACGTCCTCAATCATTCCGCCAAACCCCAACCACAGCGGACCTCTGACCTCCTGCCTGAGGCACCAGCCGAGGGCTTTCGGTCGCCAGGCCGAAACCGACCTCTGACCTCGCCTGATGCCCCACCGGGCATCAGGCTTCCGGCCGCAAGGTCGGAACCTCAGCACAGCACAGCCCTATTTGCGGCCGGCCGCGAGAAAACGGTTCACTTCCAGCCAGTGCGTGAACGCATCGAACCAGCGATTGCTGGTGCGGTTCGGATTCCCGAGACCGAATCCGTGGCCGCCATTCTGGTAGAGGTGAAACTCGACCGGACGACCCGCTTCGAACCAGGACTCAATCACGCCGAATTGACCACGGAAGAGAAAATCATCGCTGGCGATGACGCTGAACATCGGCGGCGCGTCCTCCGGCACCGTGACCGGTCCCATGCCACCATAGATCGGTGCGATGAAAGCCAGGTCCATTGACTCAGAGTTCAGCGTGCAGTGCATGGTGAGTCCGGCTCCCGCTGAAAACCCCATCATGCCCAAGCGCTTCGTGTCCACACCCCACTCCTCAGCCCGCTCGACGATCATCGCATAGGCCGCCTCGGCATCCTCGAGCTGGTTGGACATGTCCCAACGCGGCCGGGCACCCGATGACCCTGAGGGGGCTGCCATCGGCCGATTCATCGATTCTTTGAATTCGTCGAGCGACTCGGGCGTCGGCTGGAGGCGGTACTTCAGCACAAAAGCGGCGATTCCACGCTCCGCGAGCGCCGTCGCAACCTCCCAGCCCTCGTTGCCCAGCGACAGCCACCGGAAACCGCCGCCGGGTGCCACAATCACGGCCGCGCCGTTGGCTTTGCCCGGTTGCGGTAGGAAGGGGGTGAGGGTCGCATCGGAGATGTTCCGCGCCATCGGGTCACCCCACTGGCGGAACCAGGTCTCGGGAGCGGTCTGGCCATCGACACCGCCGGTGCCGAGCGCAATCGCATTCGGCTCGGCAGGGGCCTCCAGCGGATAGATCGTCCCGTCCTGCGCCATGACGGATGCTGCGAAAACAAATAAGAAGGCCGAGCTGGCTGTTTGCCTCAGTTTCATAGGTGTGCCTGCTTTTTTTGGGGGTGAATGAAAGAGGATGGACAATCACGGCATGCATCCGCGTGACCGCTCATCGATCGTGCCGCCATCATGGACAGGACGAACCATGAATGGAAGCCGTATTCGATTCGTGCTCGGCCGCCAGACGTCAGCATATGCTGTGGGTGAGAAAAGTACTGCCACAGAGGTCACCGAGAACCCAGAGGCAGAGGGGGAATAGAGAAACGTCGAATCCGCATTCTGCCACTGGCTTGGACTGGAAGCAACAGATGCCCCCAATCCCCCCCCTCATCAAAATAGGTTTGGATCAGGGCATGGATCCAACCCGCCCCCATGGCCAAGTCGAAAACGCCACCCCGCCCTCTGGGGAGGCTCTCCGGATCCTGATGGGGAGTTCAGGTTGGGAATGCGGCTGCCTTTTCGGCCACCGCATAGGTCAGGTCCATTATTCATGCTGGAAATGTGCGGTGGCTGGCCGTGACATGCCCACAATTGGTTCGCCCCTACGAGATGCCGCACGATTCCAAGTAGGCTCTGCTCTTGATCAGGATGTCCGGTGATCCGACAATCTCGAGGGTGGAATACGGGATGTCCGCTCCCTTCAATGCGTCGCACACGCCCTTGATATCAATCAGTCCGTCCCCAAGTGCGATGGTCGAGAACCCGCATCCATATTCATGCCCGCGCTTGGGAAGCCATTCCTCACCGAGGTCCTTCCAGTGCACATGATGGATTTTGTCCCGGAAAACCCTTGCCATCTCGACCGGGTCCGCACCGCCCAACCAGGAGTTGCCCGTGTCGAGGTTCACTCCGAGCGATTCCGGATTTCCAAGCCGATCCATCACATCCAGGATCCCCTGGATGCTGTCCGTGATGGGACCATGCGGCTCCAGCAGGATGTTGACCCCGTAATCCGCGGCCATCTTGACCGGTACACAGAGTTTTTCCGCAATGATGAAAATGCTCTCGGCGTAAGATAGGCTCTTCGCCCATTCCGATTGTGGATCGGTATCCGTGGTGACCACATCCCGGATGCCGATGGCAGCCGCGAATTGGATCGCCTTCATGATCTCAGCGGTGCCATAGGTCCCGGGATTGCTCGGCTCAAGGAGTCCGGCATGCGCACAGACTGTGCAGGGAGTGATGCCGTATTTCTCAAACAGTCGCCGCACCTCGAACGGGTTCTCGTCCAGACTGACGGTCGGTGAGAAGCCTGCGGTGCCCAACATGCTTCCACCCGCATTGGTGTCGGTGATGTCTGCGTAGGCAAACCCCATTTCCTTTGCGCGACGCAGCTGCACTTCGACGCTCGCAAAAGGCTCAATCAGCAAAAAGACCCCGACTTTCATCCCGATTCTCCTTCTTGTTCGACTGACCTGCAGCTGCCCCACTTCAGGTCTGCATGGAAATCCATCCACTCCGGTCATCATCGGAAAAAAGAGGCGTAGGAATCAAGGCATCTGCGTGAAAACCAGCGCCCCGTCCCATAACGCAAGGCCGAACGTGCACGTTCAAAATGGTTCCCATCCGGAGCCGGAGGGCCTCGCGCAGAGGCGCAAGTCCTTTCCCATCTGAACCCAAACCGGCTGAGGTGCGAGCTGGCTCGTCGATGCAAAAGGAAGAATCTCTCTCTGTGAACTCTGAGCCCTCTGTGGCAAAAGCCCTTCCGAAAAGGCGTGCTCCTTCAGGCGTCGCCGCCAGGCGTTTGCCGATCAGTCGGATCAAGGTCTGAATCGAAATCGAAATCGTAATCGGGTTCGCCCTTGTCCTTTTCGGACGACCTCCAGCAAGGGCGGTTGTTTCTGCAACACCCGCCCTCCCTATCCCACCTCTCTGTCGGTAATGTGGTCTTCAGAAAAGAATGGCAAAACTGGTGACACGGGGG
>CALLYA010000081.1 GCA_937875495.1 uncultured Verrucomicrobiota bacterium | reverse complement strand
ATGTAGGTCCCTTCCCCTTCTCCCAATACACCTCTGCGCCCTCTGCGCCTCTGCGCGAGGCCTCCCCATCCGGAGCCGGAGCCCTTTCGTGGTCCGGCAATCGGCTTCTTGACCGGGCTCTAGCGAATCGTGGATCCTAAGGAATGATGGCGTCCACCGAGCGGGTCGCCTATAATAGCCGGTGCCATGTCTACTCCCTGGGAATCCCTGAGCACTCCGGAATCATTCTTGGAAAACACCTTGCGCCCACCGTCGTTCGATCAGTTCACGGGGCAGGACAAGGTGAAAGAGCGTCTCATGCTCCATGTCGAGGCCGCCAATCGACGGGGCGAGGCCATGGATCACATCCTTTTGTGCGGCCCGCCCGGACTGGGCAAAACGACGCTGGCGCATATCCTGGCACGTTCACGCGGCGCCAACATGCGGGAGACGAGCGGACCCGTCATCGAGCGCCCGGGCGACCTCGCCGGCCTCCTGACCGCACTCGAACCGTGTGATGTCCTCTTCATCGACGAGATCCACCGCCTCCATCCGACCGTGGAGGAGTACCTCTACCCGGCAATGGAGGATTTCAAGCTGGAGATCCTGATCGACCAGGGCCCGAGCGCGCGCTCGGTCACGATCAATCTCCCGCCCTTCACGCTGATCGGCGCGACCACCCGCAGCGGCCTGCTCACCGCTCCGCTGCGCAGCCGATTCCAGATCACCAACCGCCTCGACTATTACAATCCAAGCGATCTGCAGTCAGTGGTGCAGCGCAGTGCCGGCCTACTCAACATCGAGATCGTTCCCGAGGGCGCGGTTGAGATCGCTCGGCGTGCACGCGGCACCCCACGCATCGCCAACAACCTGTTGCGCCGGGTGCGCGATTACGCAGAGGTCCGGGCCGGCGGCGTGATCACCCGAGAGGTCGCCATCAGGGCACTCGAACTCGAGGAGATCGACGAGGCGGGTTTAGACGAAATGGACCTGCGCCTGCTCTCCGCCCTCGTCCACAAATTCGGCGGCGGCCCGGTCGGCATCAAATCGATCAGCGTCGCAATCGGCGAGGAGCCCGGCACCATCGAAGAAGTCTACGAACCCTACCTCATCATGCAGGGCTACATCCAAAGGACACCGACCGGGCGCATCGCCACGGCCGGCGCCTATCGCAAAGTCGGCGCCATCCCGCCCGACGCCAAACAAGAAGAACTCTTCTAAGAGATCAGGGCTTCGCATCTTCCCATCTTCGCGTCTTCCAACCCCCCCTTCCCCTTTCCCATCAGAATTGCACCTCCAGCATCGCCTGCGGACCCGTCAGCTTCAGGTCCGCGGAGAAGTCGTCCACGGTGACATCGGCATCCAGGTGGCGGTAGCCGACCCATACGGTGGCGAACGGGCCGAGGGCGAGACCGACATTGCCCTGGATGGTGAGGTAGCTCACATCGGCATCGGAGATATCGAACTTGGTGCCGGCGGCTTCGATGTTCCATCGGATCCAGTCGGCGGCCAGAGAGCCGCGCCCGAACAGGCCGATTTTGGGTGCGATCGCCTCACCGGATGCGGTTCCGCGCCCGATGTGCGCCGCGGTCAACGAGGCATCGAGGTCATAGTAATCACCGCCGAGAATAATGCCGAGATCGAGCATGTCCCAGGAGGACGGCGTGAGAGAGATCTGGTCGACAACCTCGATGGCTGTGATATCGACGTCGCTCTCGACGTGGGCGGATACGGGATAGCGGAAACCTCCGAATGCGACCTCACGGGTCAGCCTGGAGGAGCCGGAGAATCCGAGGTCCATATAGCCGGCCTGAATCCTGTGGCGGCCGAGCTTGATCCAGCCGCGCAGTTGCAAGACCTCCTCGTCGTCAAGCCCGAGGTCGTCCTCCACATCGACGTTGGTCCCCCGCAGGATCCCGGAATCGGCCGTGATATCGCCGTCCGGCGAGACGAACCACATGCCTGCGCCCGCTCCGAAATGCGGTTGTGCGGTAGAGGAGACCTTCCTGGCGCCGGTACGCTGCGTTCCGTAGACCGAGGATGACCTCGATTGAGCGAAACCGGTCGAAGCCATGAGCGCCATGATCAGTGTTGCGATGCCTGCTACCTGCTTGATTCTGCCCATATCCTTCATCTCCTTGGTGAATAGCGCCCAGGTTGTTGGGTCTGGGCTTCGTTAGGGACCGTTCCGATGATTGATGCCGAGGCTGCTTACGCTGCATGCCAAGTTGCCACCGCCGAAAAAAACGGGATGGTGACTGCTTTGCGGCCCAGAAACTACCCGCAATCACAGGACCAGGCAATGGTGAATCGGCCGGAACAAGCGCCTTTTCTTTCATAACCCTTCAAGCTACAAGTTAAAGATGATCCGAGCCGGACCGGGCAATGCAGAAGGGGTGTGTTGTCAGGACCTGAATATGCCCAACCAAAGGAATGCCCCACTATGATCTTACGTCATAAGCTTCTCCTGATCAGCATCTTGACCATCTCCGTCATCGGGATGAACGGCTGCACTCCGTCCCAAGACGACTCCGCCATGATCGGTCAGCCTGCGCCGGGTTTTACACTGCCGGACCTGGCAGGAAATGAGTTCGGCTTGGAACAGGCCCGTGGGAATGTGGTGTTGATCGACTTCTGGGCGACCTGGTGTCCGCCCTGCCTCAGGGCGCTGCCGCACATCCAGGCGATCCATGCCAGGTTCGAGGGTAAGGGCCTGATCGTACTGGGGATCAACAACGAGGATCCAGCCAAGGTGTCGCAGTTCGCGACGGAGAAGGGGCTGACCTTCCGCACGCTCTCCGATCCGTCGGGAGGCGCCTTCGATGCCTATGGCGTGGAGGGAATCCCTACGACGGTGCTGATCGATGCGGAAGGCGTGGTCCGCCGAGTCTACGTCGGTTATACCGCGGAAGAAGAGCTCTTGTCGGCACTGGCCGAGCTTGGTGTCGCCGATACCCCGGCGGACTCCCACGAGTAAGCGGCTGTCCCAAAAGGTCCATGGTGTAGGGACATCGGGGTCGGGGGGGATCGAGGGAATCCCGATTTCGATCCCGATTTCGATTTCGATTTCGATTTCGATTTCGACCATGATTCGGACGGATCGGCAACCATTGCATGGAGGCGATGCATGAAGGTGCGCACCCTTTTTTCGGACAAACTCGAGTTACACGGCTCTTTGCCGGAGCTGTATCCGGCCTAATGTGTGAGTGAATTGGCGCATCGGAGGTAATGACGTGGAATCCCGCACCAGGTGGTCGCGCATCGGCTTGGCCGTTCTCTTTAGTCTTTTCCTGATCGGGCTCGGTCTGGTCTTCACCCGTCCGCTCTGGCGGCACGCCGCCGAATGCATCCCCTACGCCCGCGTGCCGATGGAGGGTGGCGAAAAGGGCGAGTTCATCATGGGCGACCATTTCCAGTTCCAATACATCCTGTGGCTCTTTCGCCACAAGGTGGTGGACGGACAGGGCTCGCTCTTGACCGACCCGTATCAGTTCTCCTTTCCCGGCGAACCGATGCACCGCTTCACGATGTACATCCCAAGCGCATGGCCCTGTCACCTGGCCTCGCTCTTCACCGACAGCTTCCTCCCGTTCAACCTCAACATTTGGGTCAGCTTCCTGCTCGCCGGCTGGGCGACCTATCTCTGGATCAGGAGGTATGTCGACACGCCCGGGCCGGCGGTGCTGGCCGCCGTCATCATGGCCGCGTTCCCGTATCGCCTGATCAGCATGCTGGGGAGCAGCCCGACCGGGTTCGCGATGTACCTGATCCCACTCGGATTTTGGTGTATCGACGGCATCCTGGATCGCCGCAGCCACGCTTGGGCGTTCGTTGCGGGCTTCGTCCCCCTGCTGCTGACCTTTGGGGACATGCACTGCAGCTATTTCTTTGGGATGACGCTCCCCGCCTATCTGGCTTTCGGCTATGCGGCCCGGTACGCGGAGTGGAAGGCGACCCCGTTCAAGACCTTCGCCAAAGACCAGGCACTGCGTTGGCTGATCTTCTCCTTCGGTCTGATCTTCATGGTCGCCATGGTCGCCTTCGTCCGGGCGCGCATCCTGAACCCTTCAGTGGTCCAGGAGGGTTTCAGCCTCAAGGAATTGCAGATTTTCTCCCCTACTCCCTACGATCTGATCATCCGAAACAACCCTGTCACGACACGCGCAATCTATCCCGGCTTCGGGATTGTGGCCCTCGCCGCGTTCGGCTTGCTCTATTGGTCATGGAAAGGCACTTGGGAGCGGCGCTGGATCGTATGGGCCGCAGCCCTGGGCCTGCTAGGAGGCTACATCATCATGGTCTCCCCGAACTCGCCGTGGCTGATCGTCTACCTCGGACTCCGTAAAATCGTGCCGATGTTCGGCAAGGTACGGCAGACCGGGAAGCTGATGGTGATCATGGTGCCCTTCCTCGCCCTCCTCGCGGCCCTCGGACTCCAGGCCGTCCTGCGCCTCATCCCCCGCCCCAGCTGGAGGCATGCCGTCACGGCGCTCGCCGCACTGGTGATGATCCTCGATTTCAACCCGTTCCAGCAGATCGGAGTCACCTGCCCCGCTCCGACCAACGCGGCCTACGAACATGTCTATCAGGAACGTACGCCGACAGAACCGATCCTTTGCCTGCCGATCTGGCCGGGCGACAGCTCTTATAGCTCGCTCTACCTCTATTTCGCGACGCGCTATCCCATGCCGATGATGAACATGCATCATCCGGCCGCGCCGGCACGCTACGTCACCGAGATCTTTGAGTCGTTGAAGAGCCTCAACAAAGGGGAAATCGCGGACAACACGCTCTCCACGCTCGATCAGTACGGCGTTCGTTTCATCCTGATCCATAAGGAGGTCTGGCCGGACAAGGTCAGCAAGGGGCGCCCACCCGAAGAGACGGTCGAGAAGCTGACCCAGACCCCGTGGTTCCGCAAGGTCATGGATAGCTACCCCATCATCCTGCTGGAGTATCGCGCGGCAGGCTGGGAGGCAGAGGCCGCAAAGGCGGAGGGAGAGGAGTAAAGGAGCGTTGGGGCCGTGACGATGTAGCGGACGTTTCAAAACAAACATTCCACGCCGAATCACGCTTCGGATTCAGTCGATTCCCTCGATTCCCTCGATTCAGTCGACCCCGACCCCGATTTCGACCCCGATTTCGATTTCGATTTCGATTTCGGGGTGGCTCACATCTGTGGGTCAAGCTTCCGGTCGATGGCCCCGCGGGGCAGATATCGGTGGCCAAAGATCGGAGGTCCGCCCCTGATAATTCCTTGCCTTTCATGGGGCCGAAGAGCAGAGTGGACGGCATTGCAATCTCACCCAACGCCGCGAGGCCCCCCCCGCGCCTTGAGAGCGCTCGCGGTTAAGCCTTGGCAGCATTCAGGTTAGATAGACTATTTTGACGTCATGTGGAAAAAATCGCTCTTGATCATCTCCGCCGAACGACCATTGCCATGGCGGAAACGTCTGCGCAGGGGTGAAACCACCTTTCCTGTCGAATTATGGCCGGCACTGCAGGAGACATTCATCTTCGAGGCCATCAAGAAGGGCTGGGCGACCGGCGCGGCCGAGGTCGCCGTCAGCTTCACGCCCGATGCCGACCGCCCCTACTTCCAGGGATTGACCGACGGCCGAATCCCACTCATTCATCAGCGTGGCAGCCACCCACGGCACTGGATTCCCAACACCATGGACGACGGCCAACTGCTCGGCTTCGAACCGGTCGTGTTGCTGCGCGCCTACACCCCTGCCCTGCCGATGGCTGAGCTGCGCGATGCCCTGATCATGCTCGCCGAGAAGAAGACCGACGCCATTCTCGGAACAGGTGAGAACGGCCTCTATTTGATCGGGTTGCAAATCTCAAAGCCCTCCTTCTTCCGTGGCCTGCATTCGGAGGGTTCGGGCTTCGCCAACGGCCTGCTCGCCCACATGGAAAAGGCCGAGCTCGAGGTCACTACCCTGCCGGAGGTCCCGATTATCGAGGATCCGGTCTCGGCCGGAGCGCTGCTCGAATCGATCCGAGCAGAACCCGCCAGCTGGCGCAAGCGCGCACCGGTCACCACCCGCTTTCTCGAACGCCAGGGCCTGGTCACAATCCCTCCGGAATCACCCGAGGAAGGGGAAGGATAGGGAGGGGAGCGCGACGTGAGGACACGTCCCCACTCTCCCCCCAGACACTTGGCCCGCTGGATCCGGCAGATCCCAAGGAAACCTATGGCGCGAGTCGTGTTAGATAATATTTCCAAGGTCTATCCGGGCGAGGTGCATGCCGTCAGAAACGTCTCGCTGGAGATCGAGGATCAGGAGTTTGTGGTCCTTGTCGGACCCTCCGGCTGCGGGAAATCGACCACCCTACGCATGATCGCCGGCCTGGAGGAGATCACCAGCGGCTCGATCTACATCGGCGATCGACCGGTAAACGACGTTCCGCCAAAGGACCGCGATATCGCGATGGTCTTCCAGAACTACGCGCTCTATCCGCACATGAGCGTCTATAAAAACCTGGCGTTCGGATTGAAACTACGCAGATACCCCAAGGCCGAGATCGAACGTCGGGTTCAGACCGCCGCCCAAATCCTGGGGATCCAAGACCTCCTCGATCGCAAACCCAAAGCCCTCTCCGGCGGACAACGCCAACGGGTTGCGGTCGGTCGCGCGATCGTTCGCCAACCGAAGGCGTTCCTCTTTGACGAGCCGCTCTCGAACCTGGACGCCAAGATGCGTGTCCAGATGAGAACCGAGATCAGCAAGCTGCACACGCACCTCGCCTCGACCATGATCTATGTCACCCACGACCAGGTTGAGGCCATGACCATGGGCGACCGGATTGTGGTCATGCGAGACGGCTCCATACAACAGGTCGCCGATCCCCTGACGCTCTATCACAACCCCGCCAACCTCTTCGTAGCAGGCTTCATTGGGAGTCCGCCCATGAACTTTTTCCGTGGGCGTATCGTCTCTGATCGCGGCCGGCTCTTCTTCGATGAGGGCACCTTCCGGCTCCGGCTGGATGGAGAACAGGCACGGATGCTCAAGGCTCACGGCAAACCCGATGTCTATTTCGGGATCCGCCCCGAGGACCTCGAAGATCGGCTCTACCTGCCGGATGCCGACCCCATGCTGACCATCCCAGCGATCGTCGAGGTGATCGAGCCGATGGGCTCGGAGATCTATCTCTATCTCAGCACCGGTCTGCATTCGTTCGTGGCACGCGTCGGCGTCCAGGTCATGACCCGCGTCAATGAGAAGCTGGACATGATCGTCGACCTGACAAAGGCACACTTCTTTGATGCGGAAACCGAGCGCCAGATCGTCTGACGAAGGACAGGCCCGCGCGGGGATCTGCAGTTGTGAACCATGGCGAAGGCCCGTCCGATAAGGTGGCCGCATTCTCAACCTGACCTCCCCATCCGGACCCGGAAAGCCTCCCGCAGAGG
>CALLYA010000080.1 GCA_937875495.1 uncultured Verrucomicrobiota bacterium | reverse complement strand
GAGACCGATAGCGACCCCGACCCCGATCTTGCTTCGCCATGGACCTTTTCGGACGGCCTCTAGCTCGTGGTTGTCCGAAAAGGCACGTTCCTTCAGGTGTCGCCTCCAGGCAATGGTTGCTGATCCGTCAGATCATTGGCTGAATCGGGGTCGGGGTCGGAATCGGGATCGGAATCGATCCCTGTTCTGGTTGGCGTCTGGCCCTCATGCCTCCTCAAACTTCGCTGCCGAGTGGTGTCAGCACCGCAACAATACGGTTGCGGTACCCGGTTTTTTATGGCCGAATCCCATCACGCGTCCCTTCGATACCGATCCCGATAGCGACCCCGATCCCGATCTAGCTTCGCCATGGACCTTTTCGGACGTCCTCTAGCTCGGCCCACAAACGTACCCGTACACAGCGAAGCGGTGCACGTACACGATGATGCGGCGAGTTCGAATACGAGTACGGGTACGAGTACGAGGAGGAGGAGGGGCACTGTACGAGAATGCGAGGCCTGCTGAAACGGGATATCGACAAAATTCCCCCCAAAAAAAGCAGGAGGCAGAGCATTGGTTCTACCCACCCCCATAGGCAGGTCTAAAACGCCACCGCGCCCTCTGCGGGAGGCTCTCCGGGCGGTTGGGAACAGCATGTTGGTGAATCCGCTACCTTTTCGGATACCCTCTGGCTACTCGAACTGAGAGCGGAACCGGTCGAACGCCTCGTTGATCTGCTCGATTTGCAAGTGCAGATCGACGACCGCTTCCTCCAAGCGGGCGATGCGCTCTTTGAGGGACTCCCTGGTTTCGGCGCCCACGGTGGATCCATCGGCCGGATAGGTCGAGCCACCGGAGGCCTGTGCATCGTCCGCGTACTCTTCCGCCGCCTGAGCGCCGCACAGAAGGTGCGCGAAGCGTGCTTCCTTTTTCCCCGGCTGAACCGGCAGACGCATGACCATCGGATCCTCTCCTTCGGCCAATCCATCCAGGGTGACTACGACCTCCTGCAAGGATTCAAAAGCATGCAACCGTCCACTTCTGCTGTTGATTTCGCCCGGGGTTTGGGGGCGACGAAGCAGCAAGATGCACAACACCGCTACTTCAGAAGGAGAGAGCTTGTACTTCTCCAAAAGCGCGTGCTCGAATTTGGGCACTCGGCTTCCGGCAGTCATCTTCTTCCAGAGAAACCCCTTTTGTCGTAACCCGTCGACGGCCTTCTGAATCTCGGTCTCGTCGAGATACATGATCGGGTCGCGGTTGGACTTCTGATTGGCTGCGGCGAGGAGCGCGTTGAGGGTGAGCGGATAGTACTCCGGCGTCGTCCGCTCTTTCTCGATCAGACAGCCGAGGATCCTCGCCTCGATGGTGGTCAGGATGGGTTCGTCCATAAGCAAACAACGGGGGCGATTTGATAGGTACGGCGACAGAGGGTGTGTGGATCCGACCAATTCGGATCCAATCGGGGGAGGTGAGTGGGGTCCCGACCTTTCCGCAAGGTGCAGGCCGGGACCCGGGGAATCGCGCTGAGGATTAGAGGAGTTCTTGCGGAATCGTGAAGGGCGCACGGTAATCGCGCGTAAGATACTGATCCGCTTCCGCGTCGTTGACGAATTTCTCCGTGCTGTTATCGAACTTGAGTGTCCGTCCCAGGCGGTAACTGATGTTGCCCAGGTGGGCCAGACCGGAGGAGTAGTGCGCGGTCTCGACCGGCGCGTTGATCAAGCCGGGGTCATGCGCGCGCACGGCCTCGATGAAGTTGGCGTAGTGGTTCCCGCCGGAACGGCCCTTTTTGCCGGGGGTGTTCCGATTGCCCTCGTAGAATTGATAGGTCTCATACCCCTGAATGACCAGGATGCCGCCTTCGCCGTAGAAGATGTTTCCTACGGTGGCGCCCATCTCATCGTTGGTGCACCATGGGCGGACCTCAAACTCGATCATCTTATTCTCTTCCTCGTACTTATAGAGGCTGGAGAAGACTTCCGGAGTCTCTTTGTCATCGTCCCAGAGGAACTTGCCGCCCATGGCGGTGACATCGGAGGGGAATTTGTTGTCGAGCCCGAGCCCCCACATGCAGAGATCGGTCTCATGCACGCCCTGATTACCGATGTCGCCGTTGCCGAAGTCCCAGTGCCAGTGCCAGTTGTAATGCACCAGGTTCTCGGAGAAGGGGCGTTCCTGGGCCGGGCCGAGCCAGAGATTGTAATCGATGTGCTCGGGCGCCTTGGCCTGAGGCTGTTTGCGGCCGATCGAGGGACGCCAGCGGAAGCAGAGGCCACGCGCCATGTAGACCTCGCCGATCTCCCCTTCATGCAGCAGGGCGATGGCTTCCTGGATCGCCGGCGAGCTGCGAAGCTGCACGCCATGTTGCACGATGCGGTCGTACTTCTTGGCTGCTTCCACCAGTTTTCGCCCTTCGAAGATGTTGTGGGTTCCCGGCTTCTCGACGTAGACGTCCTTGCCGGCCTTGCACGCCCAGATGGCGGCGAGGGAATGCCAATGGTTCGGTGTGGCGATCGAAACGGCGTCGACTTCATCATCCGCGAAAAGCTCACGCAGGTCGGTGTAAGTCTTCAGTTCACGATCGTAGCGATCCTTGAACTTCTTGTTGGTATCCTCCAGGACCCGATTGTCGATGTCGCAAATCGCGACCATTTCCACGTTATCCAGCTCTTCGAACCCCGCGATGTGCGTCTTGCCCCGGCCGTTGCAACCAACCGTGGCCACGCGGACTCGATCGTTCGCGCCGGCCCAAAGGTGACTGGTTCCGATCAATTGTCCAGCCAGTGCTGCGGTACCTGAATTACGGATGAATTTCCTTCTAGAGATTGGTTCCATGGTGCCCTCTTGGTAGTGTCCCACAATCCGGGATTACTTCTTATTATCGGTTGGGTCGTCCGGCGGGTCCGAAGCGATCAGGATCCAAACCTGCGATGTGCCCAAATTTTTCGCTTACCATGTCAAAACCGGTTTCCGTGGGTCAAGCACGGTTTTACGCGGCATGTTGTTGCGTGCCGCGGCACGGGCGCATGGGTGCCCCGTCCGATGGTCGGAGGTTCGCTGTGGGTGGGGTGGTGGTGGAGGGCTTGCGGACGTTGGACCTACTGATGGGCGGATGGCTTCCGCAGGGGACGCGGTGGTGTTTTCGACCTGCCTATGGGGTGGGGAGGGGCCATGCTCTGCCCCCTACCTTATTGGGGGAATTCCCCCAAAACTCTCTGTGCCCATGCAGAATGGGGGTAGGCCGGGTGTTTGCGCTGAAATTGTAACAAAGGGCATAAGCGGGTCAGTGGCCAGTACCTCGCGCGAAGCGCTCTGGATCTGACCTCCGACTTCCGACCTTCGCGCGGGGGGGCTGAAGCCCCCACGCGCCGCGGCAGGCCCCGTCGTGCCGCGCACAGCAAAAAAGCCCTGGGACCTCAACGGTCCCAGGGCTTTTTTGCTGTGCCGATTACTCGCGGGAGCCGAGGCTGCGATCGAGCATGTACATCGAACCTCCATGGGCGCCGACCATCTTGAAGCTGTCGAGGATGTCCTTGACGTTGTTCTCCTCTTCAACCTGCTCGTCGACGAACCATTGCAGCATGATCTGCGTGGCGTAGTCCTTCTCGTTCACTGCCAGTTCATAGAGCTTGTTGATGGACGCGGTGACATGCTCCTCGTGTTTCAGTGCCGCCTCGAACACCTCTTTCAGGCCGGCGTATTCGGCCTTTGGTGCGGGAATATCGTGGAGCTTCACCTCTGCATCCCGCTCCTGGAGGTAGTGGAGCAACTTGAAAGCATGCTCCTGTTCCTCTGCGAACTGCTTCTGGAGCCAGTGGCCGGCCCCTTTGAAGCCGTTCTCGGCACACCACATGGCCATGCCGAGGTAGACGTAGCCGGAGCTCAATTCGAGAGCGATTTGGGTGTTGATCGCGTTGGTCAGTGCGGCTGAAAGCATCGGTTCCCTCCCAGGTAAGGGTATGTGTTGGATAAAAGGTCGTTTTCCCGCTCGAATCCGCCGTTGCGGTAACGTTCCTATTTTGCCTCAAACCCATGCGATCTTCAACTGTTTTGCGGATAAGAATGACTCCGATCCCATGTGTCCTCTGGAGAACGCCCAGGGGTTTTGTCTCGGCCTGCATGATTTCGCGGACGATTCCGCGCATCGCGGAATGGGACGTCCGAAAAGATCGATGGCGAAGCAAGAGCCCGTCCGAAAAGGTAGCCGCATTCT
>CALLYA010000079.1 GCA_937875495.1 uncultured Verrucomicrobiota bacterium | reverse complement strand
CCCAATACACCTCTGCGCCCTCTGCGATCTCTGCGGGAGTCCTCCCCATCCGGATTCGAAGACCTTTTCGGACGGCCTCTAGCGTTCCTCCGGCCGCTTTGGTTCTCTTTCCAGCATGTTCATTCCTGTCCGTTCGTGGTTGAATAGTAATGGAGATGGGCGGAGCAGAGGAAGGAAAGGATTGCAGACCGATGAAGGAAATCTTTTCGAATTGCAGAGTGGAGAGTGGGTGGATGCCGGGATTCAACCTGGGAGGGGGGGGCCGTCGAGGCGCTGGGTTCCTCTTGGTATTCCTTTTATCGGTGGCTTGCGTCGGCGCGGCGGCACCGTTGTCGGTGGAATTGTCCAGTCCGTCCGGCCTGCTTCGAGCGACGATCGAGGTCGGCGGCGATGGTCGGTTGCAATGGTCGGTCCAACGCGGCACGATCCAGGTTCTCGCCCCTTCACCGCTCGGGTTGTTGGTGGATGGTGAAGACCTCGGGAATGGGGTCAGCCTGGGTCGGGTGGAGGCGCGTGAGATTCGGGAGGAATTTCCAACCCGCGGAGTGAAGGCATCGGCCGTGAACCATTGCGTGTCGTACACCGTACCGGTGACCTGCACGGAGACCAAAACGGAGTGGTATTTGGAGGTGCGCATCTTCGAGGACGGGGTCGGCATGCGATACCGGATCCCTGGAGCGGGGGCGCGCAGAGTTGAAGGTGAGGCGACAGCCTGGGTACTCCCGAAGGATGCACCGATCTGGTTACAAAATGACACGCGCAACTACGAGGGTATCTATTATCGGAGCAGCCTAGAGGCGCTGTATGCCTCCGATGATGTGGAGAAGCGCTGGCTGGGCGCGCCGGCAACCGTGGAGCCTGTCGATGGCATTTGGATGCTGATTACGGAGGCGTGTCTGTATCGATACAGCGGGATGACGCTGCATGTAGAAGAGCCGACCCGTCTGCGGGTGGGTTTCCAGGACGATCCTGAGGGGTGGGAGATGCAGGGGGAGATCTTGACCCCTTGGCGGGTCACACTCGTGGCGGCCGACCTGAATGGGTTGGTCAATGCGGACCTGATTCAGAGCCTGGGTGAGGCACCGGATCCGGTGCTCTTTCCCGATGGCATGGCCACGGAGTGGATTCGGCCGGGCAAGGGGCTGATCACGTGGGCGGTGTTTGGCAACGATGGTGCGCAGTGGTGGCGACAGAAGTGGTTTGTGGACATGTGTGCCGCGATGAACTGCGAGTATCTTTTGCTCGACGGCGGGTGGCGCTCCGAGCAATGGGGTTTTCTCCGCGACGGCGGGGATCTCTGGGCGCGCCTGACGGAGCTCTGTCAGTATGGCGCGGAGCGCAATGTGGGGATTTTTGTCTGGAGCGCCTACCCGGAAGGGCGGGATGACGGACCCGGCCTGACGGATCCTGCAGAGCGGCGCGCGTTCTTGGATCGCTGCAAGGCTGCGGGTGTGAAGGGCGTGAAAATCGATTTCTTCGACTCGGAAAGCCGGGATACGATTGAGGTGTACGAGGCCTTTTTGAGGGAGACGGCGCAGCGCCGGTTGATGGTCAATTTCCACGGTGCGAACAAGCCGACCGGCGAAACCAGGACCTGGCCGCACGAGATCACTCGGGAGGGTATCCGGGAGCAGGAGTACCTCCTTTGGGGTGACCTGCCGCTGGAGCACTATGGCGCTCTGCCCTTCACCCGTATGGTTGCCGGGCATGGTGACTTCCTACCAGGGTATGTACGCCCGCAGTATTTGAAGAACACGACCTCGGTTTTTCAGCTCGCGACCGCGGTGATCTTTACCTCGCCTTTTATCTGCTGGCCGGACCACCCGGAGGCGTACCTTGAAAGTCCCTTCCTGCCGTTGGTGCGAACGATGCCGTCGGTTTGGGATGAAACCCGGGTGTTGCCTGGGTCCGAATTGGGTGGCCTGGTCGCGATGGCCCGACGGTCCGGGCATGATTGGTTTGTCGCGGTCATCAACTGCCGCCCTGTTCCGGCAGAGTTCGATCTCCGGCTCGATTTCCTGGGTGATGGCTCGTACCGGGCCATGCTGATCAGGGACGTCGGTGAGGATGACAAAACGGAGAATCTGGTTGAATCGGGCAGGCCGGTCGACGCGAGCACGACCTGGGCCTTGCAATTGAGCTCCGGCGGCGGGCTTGTCGCGCGCATGGGCCCTCCGACCTCATACACGGAGTAATCAACCCTATGGATGGTGAATGCAGCCGGACCCTGCGTGACGCGACCGAGTTATGAATGCTTGGCCAACCTGGCTTTCCCATCCAGATCCGGAGAGCCTCCCGCAGAGGGCGCGGTGGCGTTTTCGACCTGGCCACGGGGTGGGTAGGTTCCATACTCTGATCCCTACCTTTTGGGGGGGGTATTCTTCAAATATCTCGTTTCAGCAGACCCAGGCAGTTGCCAGCAACCGCCTCCGACCTATCTGCATCCCCCCCTGCGATCTCTGCGGGAGCCCTCCCCATTCGGATCCGGATGGGCTTTCGAGGTGGCCCAACTCGGTTTTCGGACCGGCCGTTGCCGGGCTCAAACGCGATTGAGTTGTGGCACAGGGAAGGGCAGCGGCAACAGGAGCTGCCACGGGGCAGCTCCTGGGTTTTCCCGGCAGAGTTGGCCGGTGAACCCAAGCGGGGGGATGGGACCGAACAGCCAGCGGACCAGCTGCCGCTCGGGCAGTTGGACGCAAACCGAAGCCTCGGCGACGCCGCGGGTCAGGCCCGCGGCACCGTTGGAGAGTTGGATGGTGACGGCATCTTCCGGGGATTCAAGAGGCACGATTCCCACTGGTGGGAGGTCCTGGAAGGAGTGTGCCTGTGCGCGCTCCTCGAGGATTCCAAGATACGGCTCGAGGGGGCGGTGCAGGTTTAGAAGCTTGAGCATGGCAGTGGGGTAGAGGCCGAGTTGTTGGAGGCGATCGGTGAGGGGCGTTGCATTGATCCGATCGTCCGGTTGCAGGAAGACATCCGCTTCTTCAAGGCTGTTCTCGAAAAGCCATGCGGAGACCATGGACGGCCAGAGAACGGGATTCCCACCGAGTTCCGCGATGCGCGGGCGAAACCGGTTCCGAGGGTCTCGACCTCCGATCAAGAAGGCCTGATGGGGTGAGGTCGCTTCGGCAGATGCCAGGTAGGCGCTGAATCCGAGGCGGCGTAGGAGGATACTCCAACGCTCGGGAGTGCGATAGGGACAGACGCTGCGGCCTGCGTCGAGGTCGGCCAAGCGGATCATATCCTCAGGGGAATCAGGGTCTGCTGGACGCCAATCGTCCAAGGGGACACCGGATCCGATTGGAAACTGCCTGCGCTGGGCCCGTCCGCGAAGTTCCGTGCCCGCGTCTTCGTAGCCGAAGTGAGCGTATCGTTGGCGGTCGCCCCACAGCATGGAGAACGCGTATTCGTGATCGCGCATCCGGGCGATGGCTGTGTGGAGTCCGGCTTGCATCAGGCCTCGCCCCCTGTGGGCCGGGCAGGTGCTGACTCCACCGACTCCACCGACGGTGAGGACCATGCTGGGGCGGGCGGATTGAATGTAAAACGCGATAGGAAATGCGCCAACGACGCTGACGATACGACCGCAGTGGCGGGAGACGAGGTTCCAGGGCATCAGCTCTGGAGCGTAGAGGTGGGGGTATTCCGCGGCCATACTTCCCATGCGCTCGGGACGGAAGATCCGTTCCAAAAAGGTGACCAACTCCTGATGATCTTCCGGGCGTGCTGGTTCGGGGGGCGTAGGTGATTGGGGAATCGACATGGCGGACTCTCGAGTTGGGGCTGATGGGGGAGTGAACCTGAGCGGATAACGCAGCATACCGACGAAAGAATAAGTGGGTCAATGGTTGCGGTGTTTCTTCCTGTCTGGCATGGATAAGTTTCGTGTATGATATAGGTACGTGGAAAGGGATAGGGCGCGGTATGTTGAGTCCCTCATTCAAGGCCAGGATGGTTCGCCATTTTTGGAAGTGGGCGGTGGCGGGGTTTGTCTTGGTCTGGGCATGGAGATATCAGCCACTCTGGGGGGAGATGCTCGGGCATTGGATGCCGGGGAATTTTCCTCTGGGAGTGCAGGCGGCGCGTATCCTATCCACCCCGATGGAAGAGCGTGTAGAGCCGGATCAGCTGACAGCCGCGATGGAACATAAAGACCTGTTTCCTGCGGCGTTTGAGCTTTGGCTATGGCAGACGATCGGTGACGGTGATTTGGGGCCGGAGGATCTTCCCCTGCTGCATGTGGACAAGGCGCGCTATTCCACGACGATGTGGCTGCAGGCGGGGATTGCGGGCCAACAATTATTGAATGCTGCGATCCCGAATCCGGGGCAGGATGAAGGTCCGGCTATGGCTGAAACCGCTTCCGCGCTCTCAAAGTCGGTGGACACCTACTTCCACCGCTACCTGGCCGAACGCATTCATCAGCCGGATCGTGGTATTTTATATGACTATCTCGCGCTGCCTTATGTCCTCTTTTCGTCTGGTCGGGAGGCCGCCCTTCAATTCCTACAGGCGATTGAGGGCAGCGAGGTTACGGGGTTGCAGCGGATCCGGATCCACAACAGCATGGATGCCCTGGGCAAGGCATGGAGATGGGATCGTTGGACCCAGCGCATGGTGGCCTGGAGAGTCTCGCGCCCTGACCTGACGGCGCTGGAGGCGGCAGCGAGCGTCGTCAATCAAGAGATCCACCAGCGGCTGTCCCAAGGCCAGGTCTTTTCCGCCCAGCTGTTGATCTGGCCGCAGTGGAAGGCGGGGTTGGCCTTGATGGGACACCGGCAGGACCCTGGGGTAGCGCGCACGGGGCAGCGCATTGTGGAGGGTTTGATGGACCAGATCCCGGGACTGATCACGCCCGAGGGATCGGGTGGGGACCAGAGGGAAGCAGTGGCTCTCCAAGGGTCAAGGGGCGGGGCGGGTTGGGAGGGCAAAGTGCACCGGCTTCGCCAGGTCATGTTGCAGGGGGCGGATGACCCCAGAAAACAGGCTGTCTCTCAACTTGCCTCTGCGACGGTCGAGGGACTGAGCGCAACGATTCCCCCTGATCGCCCCGCGCGCGATCGCCTGAACACGGGGATCATGCTGTGGACGATTCCCTTGATGTTCGAACAATGGCTGTTGTTACTCGCATGTGCCGGAGCCGCTGCCCTGTTGAGTGACTATTGGGGACGGGATCCATTGGGGGCCGGGCCGATGCCGGGCCTGAGATGGGTGTATTGTTTTGCCGCCTTGGCTTTTTGGCTCTGGCCGCTTCTGTTTGCTACCGGCCTCCTGGCGCATGGATGGGTTGCCCTAGGCCAGGTTATTGGGCTTGTGACGGCGCCCCTATTGACGGGTTGGGTGTTGCGTCGGACGCATACGGATCAATTTCCTGATTGGGGGCTTGGGGCGTGGGCTCTGTGGACTCTGCCGGGGATGTGTCTGACAAGCTTTTGGTTTGGCCTGATTCTTTTGTGGCGTCTAACGGTTCGGTATCAGGATCTGATGAGTCATTGGCAGATTTGAAAGTGACCCTGCTGCGGACATAAACGGGTACATCATTCGCGGCAAGGCGTGCGAGTTTCGAGATGTTCCAGTTCTGCAATCGAAAGCAGCCGTGGCTTTCGGCTGAACCGATGGTTTCGGGTGAGGGTGTGCCATGGATCCCGATACCGCCCTGGCCAAGTCCCATCCAATAGACGCCGACAGGGCTATTGGGACCGGGGGGGATCAGCAGCCGGCGTCCCAGCGATTGTGCCTCGGGGGACTCCGGATAGTTGATCGGATCGAAGGTGTAGCTGGGCAGATCCGCGTGGTTGATGATTTTCCAGTCGCTGATCAAGCGAGCGTTATCTTTTCGTCCGATGGAAACCGGGAAATAGGCGATGATGTGCCGCTCCTGGTTCAGCACCCACAGCGCGAATTGCTCCATCCCGATCCAGATCTCTGCCGCGTCGAATGTCGCCTTGGGCCGCGAGTTCACCCGGGGCACCCGCAGTGTGTCGCCGATCTCGAGGTTGTCCAGCGACTGACCGGGATTGAGCGCCTGGAGAAAGGCTGGGGTACAGTGGAATTTCTCGCTCAGCAGCTCCTCAACGGACTGGTAGGGCAGGCTCGCTTGGGCCGCCTTTTTCTCCCAGCTGGTGGGAACGACTCCGATCTGGTCGAAGTCATCGGCGCTCAATTGATAATCGGTGAACGGCTCTACCCCAACCTCGAGTGCGGTTCGCTGCTCGGGCGTCAGGATTCCGGTTGCCGGGTAGCCCTTGGAGATCTGCCATTGGCGAACGCACTCGGCCGTTTTCCGACCGTACTTCCCGTCGATGAAGCCCGGCGAGAAGTGATTTCGATCCAATGCGATTTGCCACCAGGCAACGGGGATTGCGCTGAAAATTCCAGGTTGGGCAACGGATTGGACCGCGGGTGCCGGGGCAGGGAGGGCACCAGGGTCAGTATCCGAATCCTGGGCATCCAGCTTGGGCGGGAAGAGGGCGATCAGGGCACAACCCGCGGTCCATGCTAGGGTGCGTCGGAGCAGCTCGAGAGCACAGGGGGCCGTTGCTGGTGGGAATCCTTGCATCTGATGGGTTCCTATTTTTAATGATTGGCGATCCGCAAGTTCCGAGGCGGTGCTCGCGGTTCTGCATCTATTGGCCTGAGTTCGCAAGGCCAATAGATGCGGCCAGAAGGGCTTCGGCACTATGCTTCGGCAAGGGAAGAGGGTCAACCAGAGGATCTAGGCCTCGGGCTTGAGGCCGTCCGAAAAGGCAGCTGCTTTCCCGAACAGAGGCTCCCATCCGGATCCGGATGGGCTCCCTCAGAGGGCGCGGTGGCGTTTTCGAGCTGGCCATGGGGGTGGATAGGGTCAAGGATCCTGATCCATGCTTTTGGGGGAAATCCATTTTCTGCAGACCAAGGCAGTTGCAGAAAACTGTCCCAAGGTGCCCTGCATTTTCCAAACGAACCCATTCTCTGCACCCTCTGCGATCTCTGCGGGAGTCCTCCCCATCCGGCCCGGGGGACCTGTCGTGGTGGACCAATGGCCTTTTCAGACGGTCTTGGATTAGGGCATGGCCTGGTCGAATTTGGGCCCGGCGGGCAGGAGAAGTGTTCGCTCGAGGGCGACCGAGTTCTCACGGGAATGTCCGAGTTCGAGTTCCAACCGAACCGCGGTCGGTAGGTTGTTGGGGTCATCCCAAACCTCGACCCACTGATCTTCGGAATTGAGCAAGCTCACGCTCCAACGGCGGATGGGTGCGTGAAAAGGGCGGATGCCGTCGATGGCCTCTTCCAGGCGAGCATCTCCCAGTTCATCCCCCGGCTCGGGGGCGGCATAGACTGCGTTCATACGGAGCATCCGTAGGGAAAACGGTTCTTGAGATCGGGTCCGTGACAAGGTGTAAAGCACCACGACCATCCCGTCCGGGGGCGGGTTCGGTCGGCCGGTGATTTCGAGGGGTGCGCGGGTCAGGATACGCAATATGGGAACCGGCTGCTGAAGAGGGAAGGGATCGGTGGGGTCGACGGACCAGAGCGGTGGGCCCGGAAACTGGCTGTCCGAGGCCTGGAGTAAATCGTTTGCGATGCGGTCGAGAAGGGCATGCCCGGCCTGACGGTAGGAGTCTGCCTGAGCATTGCGGTTGTGGCTGACCCAGATCGCGCGCCATGCACTGATGAGTGTGAGCAGGAGCAGGGTTGAGAGGGCGGTTGCGATCAACAGCTCCACGAGTGAGAACCCGGTTGTGCCGCGGCGGCTGGGGGCAGGGGGGGGCCCGATGGGCCGTGGCACGATGTTGCGTGGGTCGGCGGGTTCAAAGAAAACTCGCGGGTGAAAAAATGCTGTTTTGCCCTTAGCCTCTAAATCCTTCATGGTGATGTGAGCAATGGGCAACGGAATGTTGTCCATGCCTACATCACCGATGCACGATCTATGGAAGGAACACAATTCATGAGGACCACAATTGCGTGGATGGCCGTAATGCTGAATTTGGCCATTCTATCTTCAGCACTGCAGGCTCAGGACGCTATGACTCTGGCTGACGTGGATACCGCACTCCCCGCGGTCACGGTGGCCGCCAAGGTAAACGATACGGAAATCCCGGCAGCGCGATTAGAGCGTGCTGTCACGGCGATCCTCCGGCAGAACCGAGGCGCGCAGCCCTCCGATGAGCAACTTCAGAATCTCCGCAAATCTCTTTTGGATCGGCTTATAGGCATTGAATTGCTCTATCAAAAGGCCAAATCAACCCCTTATCCAGGGTTGACTGAAGATGTTCAGAAGCAGATTGACCAGACGATCGAGAGCGTGGGTGGCGAGGAGCGGCTGGGTCAGGTACTCGAGGCCAACAATGTGACGCTTGAGCAGCTGCGCAGTGAGATGACCAAGGATTTGGTGATTCGCAACTACATCGATACTCAGATCCGGCCGTCCATTCAGGTGACGGATGAAGATGTTTCCGCGTTTTACAACGACAATCTCGAGCAAATGGCGGAACCGGAGCGGGTCCAGGCCCGACACATCCTTCTGCGGATCACGCCTGAAATGACCGAGGACGAGAAGGCAGCGGTCCGGACTGAGATGGAAGCGATCAAGAAGCAGCTGGATGACGGCGCTGATTTTGAGGCGTTAGCAAAGGAGCACTCCGTCGACATCACCTCCGCGAAGAAGGGTGGGGATCTCGGATATTTCACACGCGGCCAGATGGTACCGCCCTTCGAGGAGGCGGCATTTTCACTCCCGATCGGTCAGGTCAGTGACGTCGTGGAGACCCAATTCGGCTTTCACCTGGTCAAGGTCGATGATCATAAGGAAGCCCGAACCGTACCCTTGGAAGAAGTTCGGGAGCAGATCGTTTCCGCGTTGGAAAACCAGAAAGCGGCTGACAAGACGGACGCCCTGGTTGCCGACCTCAAAACGATCGCGAAGATAGAAATCCTGGATCCGGACGTTAAGGAATTCTCGGCAAGGCCGTCTGCGACGGAAACCGAGCCGGCCGAATCCTCCGAAGCGCCGGCGGAATAACGAATCACTCCAAGATGGGTTGGTCGATCGGCCAACCCATCTTTTTGCGGCCGTGGGTGAAGTGTCCTGGCCGTGTTTGGGAGAGGTCCCTGGCAGGTGGATCCAACCTTCCGGGGGAACCTCGCGATGCGTGCAAGGGATCATCGCCGTTTCCGGCAACGAAACGACGGATCGCCTTCGATAATCGAAACGGGAGGTGGATGACATGCGCGGAATAGAAACGATTCAAAACGAGAATGCGGCGACTTACGGTGGATCCTCAATGATCGGACTGATTGTTCTGGGTGTCATCGTCCTGCTCGCGATCCTGACCGGGGTGGTGATTCGATCACGCACACAGTCCCGATTGGCGGTCCAGTGCGAGGCCAACCTGATGAGGATCGGGGAGGCGCTCCAGATGTACACGGCGGATCACCGTGGGGCTTTGCCGTGGGAGGACAACGATCTGAAGGACGGCTCGCGGGTATCCTCTTGGCGGGATGTTGTCTCCAATTACCTGGACCCCGGCGAGTTCGAGCGGATCGGTTACTGTCCGAGCATCACGGACGAGGTTGATCAGCTTGAGGCGTATCGATACAACGGTGACCTGATGGGTGAGAGCCAGCCGAAGTCGATGT
Source organism: uncultured Verrucomicrobiota bacterium (assembly GCA_937875495.1). Lineage (GTDB taxonomy): Bacteria > Verrucomicrobiota > CALLYA01 > CALLYA01 > CALLYA01 > CALLYA01. The sequence continues at coordinate 17,249 of CALLYA010000079.1, read as the reverse complement.
GGAGGCGGTTGGACACCCTGACTCTGCCGGAAAAGACGGCCTTGGTATTTGATGGCGATGTCGGCGGATCGAATATTTCGATGAAGGGTGACAGCAAGGATATGGACTTCCGCCACAAAGACCGATGCAATGTCCTCTTCGCCGATTTCCATGTCGCCCCGACCGTCAAGTCCGACCGGACCTGGATTGTTTTCAAGGAAGACATTGAAAAGGGTCTGAAATAGTCGCTCCTCCCGGTTGGAAGGGTACTGAGGGGGGAGTTGATTCCAGCAAGAGGTCGTCCGAAAAGGTCAATGGCGACGCAAGCTCGGCCTCGGTATCGAAAGCACCCGGGATGGGATCCCGACACGAGAAACCGGGTAGCCCAACCGTATTGTAGCGGTGCTGACAAAACTCAGCAGCCAGGTTTGAGCGGAGCTCAGAGGGCCGGGTCCGATACAGTGCAGGAATCGATTTCGACACCGATTCCGACAATGTCCTGACTGATCGGCAACCATTACCTGGAGGCGATGCCTAAAGGAGCGCGCCTTTTCGGGCCGGCCCTTAACCAGGTCGAAAACGCCTCTGCGCGAGGCTTCCGGCTCCGGATGGGGAGAAACGGAGGGGGGGAGTTGATCCCAGCAACAGTCCTGGTTGATTGATTCCCCAAGAATGGTTTGGATTAGAGCATTAGCATTGACCTACCCACTCCCATAAGAAGGTCGGATACGCCACCGCTTCCTCTGCGGGAGGCTCTCCAGATCAGGAGGCGGGACGATCGGACGAGGGGTCTGATTGAACCACTTCATCCAACCATTCTTCGGTCAGGTCGTTGAGGTAGCAGCGGATCGCGCCCAAGCCGATATCGAATTCCACGATGGCGGGCAGGGCGTACATCGTGCGTTTGTTTGCTACGGCCGAGCCTGGGAATTGGTGTTCTACACCGAAGGCGGGGGCGAGTTTGGTATAGGGTACGGCCCAAAGAATGAACTTCCTGCTTCCGCCGCTGTTTCGGCCGACCGGTTTCGCGGAAATTTTGAGGCTTTCCCACGAGGGATTGAGTCCTGGGAGACCGATATTCTCCTTGACACCTTCAAGGTCGAATTCCTGCACGGAACCTTCGCTCTGCAGTTGCAGGGTCATCACGGACCGACCGTTGCTTCCGAGTTGGTTGACTTCGCTTTCTTCCCGGGTCAGATCGGCGATGACCTTCAGGACATTGGAGATTTCTCCTCCCTGACTTCGGAAGGCTTCATCGGTGATGGTTTCCTCGGTGGTCTTCTTCGATTCAAAATCTGTTTTGAGGTGATAGAGGTCCTCATTGTTGAAGACATAGAGATCGAGGTCGTTTTGGCGCTTCTTCCTGCCGAGCATGGAGATGCGTTCGTTGTATCGCTTGCGGAATACCTTGGTCTCCAGGCCTTCTTTTTGGAGGATGGCCTCCATTCGATTGTGCATGACCACACGGGCGGATGAATCAAACTTGGGTCGTTCAAGGGTATTGAACCTGAATTCGACCTTGACCGCCTCTATCGGCTCCGCGTCAACGTCGTCGGTCGGGAGCCAGCGTCCAGGGATGATGGAGATGTTGGCGTCTGCGAGATCCACGAAATCGATCCACATGAGCCGGTAGTGGACGGTGTAGGAGAAGGAGAAGGTCCTGCCATCGTGTGCTGGCTCAAACCGGAGAAAATGTTCGTCTCCAGCAAGGGCCTCATCGGTGTTGTCCGTTTTGGGGACGGGACCTTGCCGCAGAAGAGGGGGCTCGGCAGACAGTTGAAAGCAGAGCAATACGAAGGTGAAGGAAAGAATGAAGAATTTTGCCATGATCAAAGGTAGATACAGATCTCGCGTGGTAGGTCTGTTGGCGTCGCGGCCGCCGACGCGGCCAAAACGGTAGAGTGCACACCCGGGCGTTGACCGGTGCAGGATAGAGAAGAATCCGGTTGTCGCAAAGTCATCATAGGCGCCCTGTATGCTCGAAAGGACCGATGGTCACAAAATCAAACATGGCGGTGTTTCCCCCTCATGGCAAGGAGATTTGCCCCTAGTGGGAAATCTGTTGATGGCCGCAGATGGAGAGAATTGCCAATCGAAATCGGGATCGAAATCGATGGAATGCCCGAGGCCAAAACGTCCCCGACAGCGCTACCGCCCAAACCTGCTGCTGTCCGCATGCACATGGGTTCTTTCTCCAGCCAGAGGTTGTCCGAAAAGGTCGCCGCTTTCCCATCCGGATCCGGAGAGCCTCCCGCAGAGGACGCGGTGGCGTTTTCGAGCCGGCCATGGGGGTGGGTTGGGTCAATACCTTAATTCAGCGGACCTCTGACCTCTTCTCCATCGGATCACTCACTGCGTGGGCGCACGTGCAGCAATTCGAGGAACCTTCTCAGCACGGCGAGGCCGAGAATCTGAAAGCCGCTCAGGACCAAAGCGGCTCCGCAGACAACTCGGTACCAGCGCAGATGGACCTGGCCTGTGCGCGCGAATTCGATGAGGCCGGGGAGGTTGATGAGGATGCCGAAGAGAAGTAAGGCGAAGCCGGTCAGTGCGATGGGGCCGCTTCGCAAGCGTGGGATTTTGAACTTGGGTCCGTTGCTTGGGCGTCTTGGGACATAACCGGCGACCAGCAGGATGAACCGCGCGATTTCGGAGAAGACGAAGAGCTGAAGGCAGAGTGCGATCGCGACGGTGACGGTCATCAGCCGGTAGAAGACCCAATCCTGAAGCGCGCCGGTTTGCAGCCATTGGGCGATGGGTAGTGGGAGCAGGATCAGTGCGATCAAGAGCAGCAGGCAGCAGGGCACCATAAAAAAGAGGCTGGGGCGGCAGGTGAGCGCGGTGTCGAGGATCGCGGTGAGAAAGAGGGCGCCGTCGCGGAGGATGTGGAGTTTGGATTCACCCGTTCGATCCGCGTATTGGATTGGGACCTCGACCACCGGCAAATCGCTATCGAACAGGGCGCGCGCGGTCATGGCCGGAGTGTAGCTCAGATTGGTCGGCAGGGGACCCAGTTGGCTGCGCATGGGGCGTGTGAGGAGACGGAAGCCGCTGGCTGTATCCTTGATGGCGCGACCAGAGAGAGTGGATAGCAGAAGGGCGAACATCCGGTTGCCGAGCTTGCGCACGGGCGGCATTCGGCTACCTGGGCCCAGACGGCAGCCGATGACGAGGCCGGCATTGTGCTGCTGTTGAGCGGCTGCCAAGCGGGGCAGATCGAGTGGGTTGCAGGTACCGTCTCCGTCAAAGAAGGCCAGCAGTTCGTGGGAAGCCTCCTGCATACCGGTGTCCAGCGCAGCACCATAGCCTCTGTTGTGAGGATGTTGGACCAGGCGTGCGAACGGGCGTTGCCGTACCTCCTGGGCGGTACGGTCGGTGGAGCCGTCATCGACCACGACAACCTCCAGGGGGGCGACTCCGGCCTGTTCGAGTGCGGGGCGCGCCTCTTCGATCTGGTCCAAAAGCGGTCCAATCGCGTCCTCCTCGTTGAGGCAGGGGAGGATGAGCGAGACTGCTACGGGCTGGATTGGGTCAGGGGTGGTGGCCATGGCTGATGGGGCGAATCTCGGATTGGATCATGGGATCCCGTTACAGGAAATACGAACGACAAGCAAGTCTCTGCTCTCTGGTCGGGTACTCTATCCGGGTCCAAGGGGCTTACGAATCCGGAGAAGGCGGGAGAAAGGTGCGATTGCTCTCCTCAGCTTCCATATAGGTGGGTAACCCACGCTTTTTCTTCTCCAGGATGATCTCGATACCGATCACGATGGTGGCTAGGACGCCGAGGATGAATGCGACCAAAAAGGTGACTCGGTAGCCGATGGCCTGTCCGAGGGCGATGCCGAGGTAGGGTGCGATGACGCCGCGCAGGCCGGTCAGCGCCTGGTGCACACCCATATAGACGGCGACTTCATCGCAATGTGCGTAGTAATTGACTCCCAGCCGCCAGACCAAGAGGACACCTCCCAGGATCAAGCCCTGGGCCGCGCGTGCGACGGCGACCTCCAAGAAACCATGGGCATGGGCCAGGAGCAGGGGGGAGATGAGCCAGATACAGTTCAACCAGAGCCTTACCACCAGCGGATTTTGCCGGTCGAGCAGTCGGCCCCAGAATCCCATGAAGGCCATCCCGAGCAGATTGGGCGCGAGGACCAGCACAAAGCTGGCCTGGCGATAATCGAAGTTGAGCTGCTGTTCGAGAAAGAGTGGCAGAGAAGCGATCACCATCAGATTGGCGGTGCCATGCAGAAAGAAGTTGAGTTCGTAGCGTGCGAACTCCGGGCGTTTGAGCAGGACGCTCCATCCGCGTAGGACGGGGGTGGGCCGGCCCACATGATGATCGTGCACAGTGAGGCCGCGGAACCAGAGGCATCCGATTTGCGAGAGGATGCCCATCAGGGGAAAGACCCAGCGGTAGGCGAAGGGATCGATCTCGAGCAGGTTTCCGAGAAGTACCGAAAGCCCGGCGGCGATGAGCAGGACCCGTTGTTCGATCCAGCCGAGAATCCGGTTTCGCAGGGTCCCTGGGTAATTGGCCCTCCAGATACTGGTGAGTGCGCTGGTGACGGGGCTGCGTGCGAGCTGGGCCAGGGCGATCAAGAGAGAAAAAGAGAGTGCCGAACGAGCGAAGAAGACCAGCAGGAGGGCGAGATTCGAAAGCGTTTCCGCGGCAAGGACGTAATCGGTTTTGCGACCGGCGGCCACCCGCCCCCCCCACACGCCTCCGAGCAGGTTGCCGAGGGGGCCGCTGGAGGCCAGGAGCGCGACGAGCCATCCGCTTGCTCCAAGCGACTTGACCGCGATAAAGGAGGCCAGGCCGATTCCGGCCAGGACCGGTGCCTTCGAAAGGGCATAGGGACAATGGTATCGAAAGGTCCTCCACAGGTCGGAGGGAAACCACTGTCGCTTTGGAAGCATGATTCCCATGGTCAATCTGCAAGCATACGGGGTGACACAGGCTTTGAGAAGAAGAGGGGTGTTTCGTTCGAGCGTGCATGAATATCCCTCAGCGAGGCAAGCACGATGCCCTGTCTGCCAGTGCATCCGTCACGCTCACAGTGAATATCGGAGCCTTTAGGGCAAAATCCCAATTGGGGGATAGCTGGAGGTCGTCAGAAAAGGTAACCGCTTTCCCAACCTGCCCCCCCCCATTCCCATCCGGAGAGCCTCGCGCAGAGGCGCAGAGGCGCGGTGGCGTTTTCGAGCTGGCTTGGGGATGCGGAACAGGAATTGATTTCGATCCCGATTTCGACAAGGATCGGACTGATCGGAAACCCCTCGTACACGTACACGTACACGTACACGTACTCGTACTCGTACTCGTACTCGCCGCATCCTCGTGTACGTGAACGTGTACCGCTTCGCTGTGTACGTGTACGTTCCTGGGCCGAGCTGGAGGTCATCCGAAAAGGCAACCGCTTTCCCATCCTGCCCCCCCATTCCCATCCGGAGAGCCTCGCGCAGAGGCGCGGTGGCGTTTTCGAGCTGGCTTGGGGATGCGGAACAGGAATCGATTTCGATCCCGATTTCGATTTCGACAAGGATCGGACTGATCGAAAACCCCTCGTACACGTATTCGCGTACTCGTACTCGCCGAATCATCGTGAACGTGTACCGCTTCGCTGTGTACGTGTACGTGTACGTTTTTGGGCCGAGCTGGAGGTCGTCCGAAAAGGCAACCGCTTTCCCAACCTGCCCCCCCATTCCTATCCGGAGAGCCTCGCGCAGAGGCGCAGAGGCGCGGTGGCGTTTTCGAGCTGGCTTGGGGATGCGGAACAGGAATTGATTCCGATCCCGATTTCGATTTCGATTTCGATTTCGAGAAGGATCGGACTGACCGGAAACCATGACCTGGAGGAGTGGGCCTTTTCGGGCAGGGGCAAGGAAGGTCCGGGACAAACAGACCGCCTCCCGGCACAATGGGAATGTCTGTGCCGGGAGGCGGTTGAAAGAGCAGAGGCGCCCCACGTTCGAAGGATGGAAGCGAGTGTTGGATTGTCCTAGATGAACGAGGCCGGAAGGCCGGCGCCTCTGAAAAGTGGTCCGAGAAGGGCCCTAAGCCGTGGACCCTTCCCAGGGTTGTCATTCTATAGGCTCTAACTTGAGTGTATCAAGTCCAAACATGTGGGATGGGAGTGCGTTTTCGTTGGCGCCCACAATTTTAACCTCCAGCTCATGCAATCCTGCCTCCAGCGAAACCGTGCCGAGCTGAACCGGTTCGGTGCGGATCACGTCGGGATTGTAGAGATCGATGGGGTCGCCGAGCGGCTGACCGTCGACAGCGAAGGCGACGATGGCGTAGTCTTTTGCCTTGGTCATGGTCGCGGAAATCGCATATTTCCCGGAGGTTTCCACAGGCAATTCGAGTTTCATCGTCGATTCCAACCCCGCGTTGGTCCACCAGAGCTGGTCGTTATCGGACCATGCCCCGCCCGCGGAAAAACCAGACATGTCCTGAGTTTGAACCTCGCCGTTGGGACGGCCGATCACTTTGAACCCGCCGGCTGTCAGTGGAGGGGTCACGTAGTAATTGCGCCGCTGTGCGACTGGTGCTGGTGCGTAGGGGTCGAGTCCCTTGGGGTCGAGATACCAGCAGACGGTTGCGGCATAGAGCGTGCCTCGGCTGTTGGGGTAGTACTTCTCGATGGAGGCCTCGAAGCTGCTGTGGAATGGGATATTATCGGCGATATGCCACCGCAGCACCGATTGGTGACCCGCGTTGTTTTGGGTCATGGTCTGGGCGTGGAATGGGCGCTGGAAGAGACCGGGGTGGCACCAGGCATACCCGAAATAGTCCTCGGAACCGGTCCCGAAGGTGGAGGGGAATTTCTCACCGTCGACGAAGAATTTCTCATCGCCCTCGCCCCACCAGCCGCCGTTTGGATTCCAGACATGCAGCATAACGCCCATGAACCTGCCTCGGCCCTTTGTGTTCAACAGGCTCCAATCCGGGGCGCGGTCAGGACGAATCCCGAAGGAGTCCCGGTGCCATTTGCAATGGAAGTAGCCGAGGCCCTCGAACGGGCGTTCGAGCGGTTCGTGGATGATCTCCATCTCCATATATGGCTGCACGTCTAGGTCGCTGCCGATATAGATCTCGGCGGACTTGGAGAAGGGCATGTACCACAGCGCGTATGAGCCGTCGGAAGTCATTCCGGTCGGCCATGTGCGGTAGTAGTTGATGCCTGGGGCGGATCCGAAGAAATCCCCGATCGGGCACCACACGGCGGGCTCCTCCTGATCGTCCCAATAGATCTGAATGTTCAGCAGACGCAAGGTTTCCATCTCTTCTTCCCGTGATTTGAACGCGGTATGGAGACGGATTCCGACGATAGCGGCGGGGCCTTCAATGGTCGTAATCTTGGTCAGCTGATTTGGCTTGGGGGTCAGACGGAAGGTCTTCTTGGTGACATCGGTCCGTTGGTCGAGTGCCTTGTCGCCCTGACGCGCACTGAGGATTGTGGCGATAGTCTGGATGTCGGGCGCGTGCTGGGTAGCGAGTTCCTTGGAGAAGGTTGGCAGTTGTGTGGTCTCGGGAAAGACCGAGTAGGTGAATTGATAGTACCGGCCCCAGCCCGGGTCGCCCACGATCTTGCACGACTTTTGGAATGGGATGGGGAAGTAGAGGTTCTGCCCGCGGCTGCCATCCTCTTCCAGATTGTAGGAGAGCGCAGGATAGGCGAACGGTTCGTGCGCGCCGTCAAAATAGTGCGCAAACGGCATGTCGGTGACCGGTTCCGGGTTGCCGTCGAGATAGATCTTCACGTGACCGGCCTCGGCCAGGGCGGACCAAATCCGCCAGATGCATCCCGGGCCTGTGATCTCTGCGAAGACCTCCTGATCGCCCTCTTTGCGGATGTATTGTGGGCCGTCGTCATTGGCGTCCCAGGCGATGTAGAGGTTGTTCTCGGCGTCATACTGACTGGCCCGGTCGTAGCTGGACCACTGGCGGCAGAACTCCCCGTACTCGGGAAGAACCGCCGGCTTGGAGAGGTCCGTGTACCGGCTCAGGAGTTGTGGATAGGTCAGTTCGGCACCCTCGGCAACCGGCGCGGTAACCCCGATGAGAAGGCCGCCGCAGAGGATGAGGGTTCGGTAAAGTTCAGGAAATTTCATGGATGGTCTTTTGGGTAGGGTTGTCTTCGCCGAAAGAGAAGGAACGCCTGGCCTTCGAAATTCGAGGCCACGATTCGCATCCCTATACATACGTAATTCGAGAGCTGAGGTGAAGTCGGGACCTTCGCGTGTGCGAAAAAACCGTGACGCGAGCAAGGCCATCACTGCCAGCCGATGAAACAAAATTTTTGTCCATTTTTTCTGGATGGGCAATATACGAATACAGCGATTCGGGTTATGTTGCCGCTCTATTGACCTCCAATCTGTGTGGTATCCAGGTATTTTGAATTCAAGGGGGATGATGATGCGAGTTCCGCATATTGCGATACCATTGTTGGCATTGATCCATCTATCTGTTTCAACGGTCCCGGCAGAGGATCCTGTCGAACCGCTCTCTCTGAGGGAGTGTGTCGCCATGGCCCTGGACAGCAATCTGGGCCTACAAAGCGAGTCTTTACGCAAAGAGATCGCGCAGTGGGCGGTGCGTTCAGAGCGTGGTGCGTTCGAGCCGGACCTGGTCGTCGGGGGGCGGCATTCGGAAACCGAGCGAGAGAACACCACTGAGCAGGCGATCAGCCAGGACATTTCCATCTACGAAGAGGACAACAACCAGGGGTCGCTCGCCTTGGAGGGGCTCTTGGCTTCGGGCGCCCAATACAATCTTGGCTACCAACTCCTGGAGATCTCGAACAACCTGACCAACCAGTTCCGGGTCGGCTCCAATTGGGACGAGGAGTACTATTCGTTTGTGGGGTTGACCATGAATCAGCCGCTGCTGCGCAATGCGGGCACAGGCGTCACGCGTGCCCGACTCAAGATCGCGGAGGCCGAGGATCGCATTGCCCGAGAGAACTTCCGCGGTCGGATGATGGAGGTCGTCGCTCAGACGGAGGCCGCGTATTGGGACCTCTTCCTGGCCCAGGAGCAAAAACGCCTGCGTGAGGAGTCGGTCGAAATCGCCGAGAAGATCCTTTCCGACAATCAGGAGCGTGTGAAGGCCGGCAAGATGAGCGAGCTGGAGGTGCTGCAGGCGGAAGCCGGCTTGGCTCTCCGGCAGACGCTGCTGCGGGACGCGGATCAAGTCCTTCGCGAGGCCAGCAACCGATTGAAGACCCTCTTTTCGACCGCATACAACGATGCCCCTGCATTCCTGTCGGTCTCTGACGCCCCTGAGGTGTCGGCGATTTCGGGCTCACCTCAAGAGCGCTTCGGGGATGCCTTTGCGTTGCATCCTGACTATCAAATACAGGTCTTCCAGCTCGACCAGGAGAATGTCCGGGTGACTTACGCCCGCAACCAGACCTATCCGCAACTCGACCTGAAGGGTAGTTATGGTCTCAACGGACTGGGCGATACCCCAGGCGATTCGATGGACGATTTGGAGGCGACAGACTATCCTGCATGGTCGGTTGGTCTGGAGTTGCGTATTCCCATCGGTGGGGGGCGTCGTGCGATGGCGGAGTATAAGGCGGCCAATCTTCGCAAGGAGCAGGCGCTGCTCGGACTGAAGGCCGTGGAGATCGAGATTCTGAACAACCTGGACTCGGCTTTCTCCCGCGTTGAAAGCACTCACACCAAGGTCGGCAGTTATGCCTCGGTCAGCGACTTCAACCGTCGACTGCTCGAGAACGAACTCACACGATTGGAGGCCGGTCGGAGCGATAGTCGCAAGGTGTTGGAGTTAGAAGAAGACCTCTCCCGTGCACGGGAGGAGGAGCTGAAGAGCCTGGTTGAGCATCGCAAGGCCTGGCTGGAGCTTGAATTGGCGGAGGGCAAGTTGTTGCTCGATCGCGGACTCGAGCTAGCGGAGCTGGAGACGGACCGGCCATGAGGAGGGTCGAGAGATGAGGAGCTTCCTGAGCCTACGTTGCTGTCGACTGATCCCGCCGTTTTTTCTGGGGCTTGCCGCCCTGGTTGCGGTCGGGTTATCGACCTCTTCGGCGGCAGCGACGGTGCAATCACCGGGCATCGTCGAGGCGATCGAGGACGTGGTCATCCGCTCCACCGTTCCGGGAACGATCGACCGGTATGCGTTTGATGAGGGCGGGCGTGTTCAGCCGCAGGAGGTCGTTGTGATCCTGGAGAACCGTTTGCAGCAGTTGGAGGTTGCCCGTCGAAAACTGATTTGGGAGAGTTTGGTCGAGCTCGAGGCTGCACGTGCGCAGCTCGAATTGGCTCAGAACGATTTGGAAGCGACGCGCAAGCTCTTCGAAACGACACAGTCGGTCAGCCGCGAGGAGCTTGATCTCAAGGCCTTGGACGCGAGGCTCGCACAGGCGGAGGTCGATCGTTTTCAGGTGGCGGAAGAGCGGGAGAAGATCGAATTCGAGATTGCCGAGGAGCAGTTGAACCTGCGATTGCTGAAATCCCCGATCAAGGGGATTGTCACAAAGCACTTCATGGCCGCCGGCGAGACGACGGAAGGGCAGGAACCACTGGTTCGCATCGTGGATCTCTCGCGCTGTGTCCTCGTTTCCAACGTCGATGCGACTCGGATCGGTCGATTGCATGTGGGGCAGCGGGTGGAGGTCGTGGTCCAGGGTGGAGAGGACGTGCGGATTCAGGACGCGGTGGTCACGTTTGTCTCGCCTGTGGTGGATCCTTCCAGCGGGCTACAGGAGGTGAAGGCTGAATTCTCGAATCCGGAAGAGCGGATTCGGCCCGGGCTGACAGGGCTGCTGGTCTTCGATCCGGATCCCGCCCCTGCCGCGACGTCTGCTTCCGAGGGGGCGGTTGAGGAAGCGATTCTCACCGGGGTGGCGAAGGTTCGTGAGTAAACCCGGCTGGAGTCTGGTTGTACCGTTGTCGCAGATCGATGGCCGGTCGAATCAACGCCGCGAGGGACGGTCCGATCGGGGAGCATAGATGGGATGGATTGAGTCAAACCCATGGAATACGCCGAATCAGAACAACCCCTGGAGCCGATGATCGACCGTGTGGAAGAGGTCCAGGGATTTGAGGGTGATCCCAGCAGCTTCTGGCCTGCCTGCCTGGAAGCGATGGCGGGGATCGCGGGTGCGGTGGCAGGGCTTCTGGTGGTTCGCAACCGAGCCTTGACGGATGCCGGAGCCGATTGGCGGCGCGCGGCGATATGGCCCTCCGGCGAGGAAGCTCGAGGGCTGGGCCGGCTCCTTTCCAGCGGGTGTGACCCGATTCTGGAAGAGACCGCCTCGGCCGGACGTGCCTCCCAACGGATTCGAGACGGCAACGGATCGAGCTGGCAGGTGATGGCGGTTCGGCTGAAGACCGGCAACGACGGCGAACTTTGTGTCGGCGCTTTTCTGCGCGCGGTCGAACGGCCGGGCTCGGTGGATGAAGGATTGATACGGCTGCAGCTGCTGGCCGGGCTTCCCTCCTGGTACCAACTGCGGCGGCTCTGGAAGCAATCGCAGGAAGAGGTCCAGCGGTTCGCATCGGTCCTCGATGTGATGGTTGTACTCCATCGGGAGGATCGCTTCCTGAGCAGCGCCCTCGCCCTCTGCAACGAACTGGCCGCCCGGCATCAGTGTACGCGCGTGAGCCTCGGTTGGCTGCACCAGGAGAAGTACGTGCGGTTGCAGGCAATCAGCCGCACGGAACGCTTCGAGCGCAAGATGGACGCGGCGAAGCAGATGGAGCTGACGATGGAGGAAGCGATCGATCAGGACGAAGAGATCGTGCTCCCCGCGGAGCAGGACTCGCCTCTGATCGTTCGAGATCACCAGGAATTCTCTCATGCCCAGGGGGTGCCGTTCCTCTGTAGTCTCCCGATGCGGGTCGATGGGAAGCCGATCGCGGTCCTGCTGCTGGAACGCGCCTCACAGCCCTTTTCAGAAACGGATACGCAAGTCCTGCGGTTGACCTGCGACCTTGCGATGCCCCGGCTCCAGGACCTGAAAGATCGCGACCGCTGGTTCGGTGCGCGTTGGCTTGCCCAGCTGCGGCGCGGCCTGGGCAAGCTCATCGGGGTGGAGCATACCTTTGCGAAAGCGGTCGGACTCCTGGTCTTCCTCGCCCTCGCGTTTTTGATCTTCTGGCGGGCCGATTTTCGCGTCGAATCGCCCTTTCAATTGAGGGCGGATCGCATCGCCTATGTACCCGCGCCGTTTGACGGATACATCCACGAGGTCTTTGGGGAGATCGGAGATGAAGTGATTGCCGGCGCTCCATTGCTTGCGCTCGATACGCGCGACCTGTTGTTGGAGGAGGCCGCCGCCGCCGCCGATCTGACGAGGTTCTCCCGCGAGGCCGAGAAGGCGCGTGCCCAGCAACTGCTTGCCGATATGCGCATCGCCCTGGCCCAGGCCGACCAGGCCAGGGTGCGGCTGGAGCGGGTGCGCTATCGCCTGGAACAGGCGCGCATTCAGGCGCCTATGCCCGGGGTGGTGGCGGAGGGCGACCTGGAGGAACGCCTGGGCGCGCCGGTCAAACGCGGGGATATCCTGTTTCGGATTGCCGGCCTCGACGCGCTCTACGTGCAGGCCAAGGTCCCCGAACGCGACATCCATCACATCGCGCTGGAGGCCACCGGAGAGATCGCCTTCGCGAGCCAGCCGAAATTGAAGTTCCCGATGCGGGTGGTCCAGATCGAACCGGTCGCCCAGGCCGGAGAGGAAGGGAGTTATTTCGTTGTGCGCTGCGCCCTGGACGGTGCCGTGGAGGACTGGTGGCGGCCGGGGATGGAAGGGGTGTCCAAGATCGAGGCCGGCCGCCGGTCGATCCTCTGGATCTTCACCCGTCGTACCGTTGATTTCCTGCGCATGTTGTTCTGGTGGTGAGCCATGGCCGAATCCCTCTCAACCTTCAGCGAGTCATGGTACCGAGTCGCGAACCTGCGCCTGGGTCTACGCCCGCATGTGCAAGTGCATCGGCAGTTCTTCCGCGGGCGCCGCTGGTACGTGGTGCAGGATCCGTTCAACAACCAGTTCTTTCGCCTCCAACCCGCCGCGTATGAATTCGTCGCGCGGTTGCGGCCGCACAAGACGGTCGAGCAGGTCTGGGCCGAGTGTCTGGAGCGCGACCCGGAAAACGCTCCCGGGCAGGAGGACATCATCCGCCTTCTCTCCCAACTCTATTTCGCCAACCTGTTGCAATACGACCTGCCGGGGGACAGCCGAAAGCTGTTCGAGCGCTACAAACAACGTCGGCAGCGAGAGGTACAGTCGTGGTTCCTGAACATCATGTTCGCCCGGTTCCCACTGCTCGATCCGGACGAGTTCCTCAATCGCTGGAATCCGTTCGTCGGGAAGTTGATCAGCAAGACCGGCGCCTTGGTCTGGCTTTTTGTCGTCGGCTGGGCGCTCAAGCTCGTGGTCGACCACTTTCCTGCCCTTAGGGAGCAGAGCCAGGGCATCCTCGCCCCGGGCAACCTCTTTCTCCTCTACCTGGGCTTGATCCTGACCAAGGCGGTTCACGAGTTCGGACACGCCTTCTTCTGCAAGCGCTTCGGTGGCGAGGTCCACGTCATGGGCATCATGCTCCTGATCTTCACGCCCATCCCATACATGGACGCGACCTCCGCCTGGGCCTTCCGCAACCGGTGGCACAGAATCCTCGTTGGTGCCGCCGGTATGATTGTGGAGATCTTCCTGGCCGCGCTCGCCACCTTCGTCTGGGCAAGGACCGGTCCCGGGGCGATGCATAGCCTCGCCTACAACATGATGTTCATCGCCTCGGTCTCGACGGTCCTGTTCAACGCCAACCCGCTCTTGCGGTTCGATGGTTACTACATCCTCTCCGATCTGCTCGACATCCCGAACCTGCATGCGCGTGCGAGCGGCCACCTTCGACACCTCGCCGAACGCTATCTCTTTGGCTGGCGGAAGTCCGAGAGCCCCGCTGAGACCCGGCGGGAGGCGACCTGGTTGACCATCTTCGGGGTCCTGAGCGGACTCTATCGAGTCGTCGTGTTCACCGGTATCCTCCTCTTCGTGGCGGATCGTTTTCTGCTCGCGGGGATCATTATGGCGATCCTCTGTACGATCTCGTGGGTCCTGGTGCCGATCCTGCGCTTTGTTCGATACCTGGCGACCAGCCCGCGACTCGCGCGCACCCGTCCGAGGGCGGTTGCGGTTACACTCGGACTCGTGGGCAGCGTGGTGCTCCTGCTCAGTATCATCCCTTTTCCGCATCGGTTCCGTGCGCCGGGGATCTTGCGTGCACAGCAATTCGCATACGTGGTGAACACAGCCTCGGGAATCATCGAGGAGGTCTTTACCCTCAGTGGGGAGAGGGTCTCTGTCGGCGATCCCCTGCTGCGCCTGCGCAATCCAGAGCTCGACCTACTCATTGAAGAGGCGATTGCGCAACAGGCCGAGACCTCCGCGCTCTATCGACGCGCGCTGAGGGAGGAGACCGCGGACCTGAAGCCGATTGAGGAACGGATTGACGCAATCGCCCGTCAATTGGCACGCCTGCGCGAGGAGCAGGCCAACCTAGTCGTAGTGGCGCGGCAACCAGGGATTTGGGTGGCACAGGAGCTGGACGACTACGTCGGCAGCTGGGTGGAGCGGGGAACAGCAATCGGACAGATCGTCGATCCCGCAGGGTTCGAGTTCGTCTCCACCGTGGACCAGACCGATGCCTCGCTGCTGTTCGAGACCGGACAGCTGAGCGGATCCAACGTGCGGCTATACGGACAGGCCGACCTCGTCCTGCCGGTGGTCGATCAGCGGATCATCCCGGCCGATCGGCAGATGCTGCCCTCCGTCGCGCTCGGCTGGCTGGGCGGCGGCGAGGTCGCCGTGGACGTCCGGGATGAGTCCGGGCTCCGCTCGGCCGAACCTTTCTTCGAGGTCCGGTCTGTTGTCGGAGACGGGGATGAGGGCCTTTCGCTGTTGCATGGGCGGACCGGTAAGATCCGGTTTCAACTGCCCCCGAAACCGCTCCTGGAGCAGTGGCTTCGGCGGTTGCGGCAGCTGATTCAACGACGGTATCAGATGTGATGCATACGCCGACCCAATTGCAGCAAAGGCTTGTGGTCCCCGAGCTGCCCAAGTTGCCTGAGGGCCTGGACGCCATCGTGCATGGCTGGGTCGGGCGTGTCCGCAGGCGGCGTTCTGTCTTTGAGCGCTATGCCCGCCTGTCCGAGGAAGCGGTCCGCCTGAGCGATCAGTGGCGGGACACCTCGGACCGACACCTTCGCGAGGCACTGGATGAGCGGAGACAGGAGGTCCGTCGGCGCGGGTTGATCCCCGACGAGCTCTTGGCCGATTCGTTGGGACTCCTGCGCGAAGCCGCCGATCGCAGGCTGGGGCTGCGGCCGTTTCCCGTGCAACTGCTGGGCGCGGTCGGCCTGGTCCGCGGGGTCTTGCTGGAAATGGCCACAGGCGAAGGCAAGACCCTGACCGCCAGCCTCGCCGCCGTGTTGGCGGGGTGGACCGGGCGGCCGTGTCATCTGGTCACTGTGAACGACTACCTCGCGGCGCGTGACGCCGAAGCACTTCAGCCGCTCTATCAATTCTGTGGCGTCTCCGTCGGTTGCGTTACCGGTCCTATGGAGCCTAAAGAGCGTGTGCTCGGGTACGGCAAGGACGTGACCTATACCACCAGCAAGGAGGTGGTGGCCGATTTCCTGCGCGATCGACTGCGGCTGGGTGCGGTCCAAGACCCCGATCAGCGATTGATCCGGTATCTGCTGCGCCCCGGGCTTTCCCGTCAGGAGGGGCTGGTGATGCGGGGATTGCATACCGCGATCATCGACGAGGCTGACAGTGTCCTGGTGGACGAGGCGGTGACGCCCCTGCTGATTTCGCGGCCGCAGGCGAACGCGCCGCTACGGGAGGCCTGCGAAATCGCGCGTTCCATTGCCGCGGAGTTGGAGCTGGGCCGGGATTTCGAGGTCGATGAACGCTATCGTGAGATCCACCTGCGCCCGGAAGCCGGGCCCAGTTTGGATCGACTTTGCGAAGCGCTGCCCGGGTTGTGGCGCGGGCACGCGCGGCGGGCGGAACTGATCCGACAGGCCCTGACCGCGCAGGAGCTGTTTCAGCTCGGCAAGCAGTATGTGATACAGGACGAGAAGGTGGTCATCGTCGATGAGTTCACCGGACGGATGATGCCGATGCGCACCTGGCGCCAGGGGCTGCATCAGGCGATCGAGGCGAAGGAGCGACTGGAGGTCACCGACCCGAGTGAGACCTTGGCCCGCTTGAGTTTCCAGCGGTATTTCAGGTTGTACCGGCGGCTCTCCGGCATGACGGGAACCGCCTGGGAGGCACGCGGTGAGTTCTGGTACCTGTACGGGCTGCCGGTGATGCCCGTGCCGACGCACCGTCCCTGCATCCGGCAGCAATACTCCGATGTCGTCTTCGGCGGTGCGGCGGAGAAATGGGCCGGCATCGTCGCTTCGGTCGAACAGGTTCATCGCGGAGGCCGGCCGGTATTGGTCGGAACCCGCAGCATCGAAGCGAGTGAGATGGTGTCGGAGATGCTGAAGGCGCGCGGGTTGGAGGTCCATGTCCTCAATGCGGTCCGCCACAAGGAAGAGGCCCAGATCGTCGCGGAGGCCGGCCTGCCGGGTCGGATCACGATTGCGACGAACATGGCCGGCCGGGGCACCGACATCAAGCTGGGCCGCGGTGTGGCGGAGCAGGGAGGGCTGCATGTGGTTGCGACCGAACGGCACGAATCGGGCCGGATCGATCGGCAGCTCTTCGGCCGCAGTGGCCGGCAGGGCGACCCCGGCAGTGCGCAGGCCTTCGTCTGTCTCGACGATGAGCTGATGCGCCGCTACCTGCCGCAGGCGTGGCGCTCACGCTTGGAGCATGCCGTGCGCAACGGCCTGCCATCCGCAAATCGAGTCGCCGCAGGCGCGATCCGGCTCGCCCAAAAGGTCGCCCAGCGGCAGGCCTATCGCCAACGGCGGCAGGTCATGGAAATGGACACATGGATCGAGGACGCCCTCTCATTCGGCCAGCGGTATTAGTCCGGCCGGGGGCCTAATGCCCCTGGAGGGCATTAGGCGAGGTCGGAGGTTCGCTGTGGGTGAAGCAGTGGCGAAGGGGTAGAGGACGTTGAGCCTGCTGATGAGGGGAGGTCTCGCGCAGAGGCGCAGAGAACGCAGAGGGCGAGTGGAGCCGAGGCCGCGGACGTTTGCGAACGGCGATTCCACGCCGAATCATCGATTCACTCGATTCACTCGATTCACTCGATTCACTCGATTTCGTCGATTTCGT
>CALLYA010000078.1 GCA_937875495.1 uncultured Verrucomicrobiota bacterium | reverse complement strand
AGCAGAGCCAGGAAGACCCCTGTCCGTTTGAGAAGGCACGTGGCTTTCGGATTGTCCATCCGGGTGATCCAAATAGGAAGAATGCCACTTACAGTGATTTCCTTGAGATTGAGGCCGATCAAGGAGTGGTGTTTCTCCTCCTGCGTGCGCGGATTCCAAGCTTCTTTAATCAGGGTACTGGAGAGGAATTATTTTCGGTTGGCGGAAGCGAAGTTGCAGATATCGGACTTACCGGATATGCATACACTGGTTATGATGGTCCTCCCTATTTGAGTCAGTATGATGTAAACGGGAAAGGCGCAATTCTGGTTCCGGTTTTACGAGAGGATGCTGGTACGCCTCAATTAATGACATGTACCATCCTCGTAAAGGTCGATTTCGACAATGGGATTGTTTTATGTATCAGCGGGAACTCCGGGAATATCGATGGGGCTAGTCTGGAAGTAATGGATGCCTGGCCCGCCATGGAGTGCGACGATAAATACGACCCCACTGCGGTCGATTTCGTTCTTAATGCACCTGATTTCGTCTATGTCGAGGGCCAAGACATTCAGAACTGCTGCGATGTTGGGTTGCAATCCGGCATGTGCCTTTCTTGCTCGCACAATTTTGGAGGCGCCAATGTCAGGCTGGACCGAGGAATGGAGATTTCTTTCAACGCCGGCAGATCATGGGATAGCAGTGCGCCTGCGAAGATCGTTTTGAAGGTCGACTCCCTTGATGGCACCGTTCCCGAGCTGACCCCGGAAACCTGCTATACCGTTCGGAATGCTGGAGACCATGTTGTTCGAAATGCTGGCGATTTGAGCTTGAACCAAATGCGAACCGCAGAGGCGATTGTTCATGTTTCAGGTCCAAGCCTTTACTTCTACCCGATTACAGATACCCTTTTCTGGGAGACTCCACCATATGACCTTGATCAAATCAACCCCGCTACCATCCCTTGGCTTGTGCGCTGGACCCTTGGAACGGATTCCAACAACAATGGGATAATTCTCACCCGTGCCACCAGCACGAACCCTCTGGGCAGTGTTGAAGGCTCAACCGACATCACCACAATCGAGTACCGGATCATCTACGATCCTCTCACTCAGGATTGGTCGCTGATTACGGACTACGGTACCACCCAAGCACACGAAACATCCCAGGTCACCACAAAAGTCGGCCTTTGCCGGGTAGTCACCGAATTCAAAAAGTATCCCAGTTTGCCTGACGTCTCAGTCACCGAGCGAACCTACCGATCCTACCCCTGGGGCGAGGAGCTGGTCAAGGAGGTGCTTGATCCATCGGGTGTCGCCCGAACCACAACATGGGAGTACCACATCAGCGGTACCGGCTTCGGTTCACTCAAAAAGGTCACTTACCCGGATGGTATGTGGGCAGCATACGGCTATTTGCCCGAGGACGGCGGTCGCCTCAGCACCAAAACCACGCCCTGGACTGATGGCCATTTGCACCAGATCGTCGAGTACGACTATGGCCCACACACGACCAACGACGTGGTTAAGGCGGATGATTTCCGCCCACGCACAATTGTAACCCGGATCGGCGGGGGTGCCGTCAATGCAACGATGGTCGAATACAGGGCGGATACCAAGACTAAGACCGAGCAGCGAAGCCCCAACCCACAGAATCCAGCGTGGAATGATCCGGTCAATGAAGTCTCCGTCTGGACCTATCATTCTCCCCTCTCGCAGATTGGAGGAAAGGAGCAAGTCAAATCCCACCTCCGCCCGGATGGCCATTTCACGTTCATCGACCTCAAAGGGGGGGAAATAGAAGACCTTGTCAGCAGTGCACTCTATCCAGGCCTGAGTGCGACGCAGATTGGGGTCTGCCGAATGACCTTTACCGGAAAGGCACCAACACCAACAGGTCCCAACGAGGATATTTTCCTGTATAAGGATAAGAGTACAGTTGAGGTCAGGGTCGAAACCATGAGCGGTATGGAGTTGGTTCGGGAGTTGTATGTCTTTACCGGTTCCGACGGCAATTTTACCGCCGGCGATTTTGATCCAGCCTCTGAAAGTTCCCTTTTCTCGCGTATGAGTTGGGTTCGGACTACCTACGACGGGCTTGGCCGTTGGATCACGAAAACCTATGATGACGGTAGCACCGAGACACAGACCTGGGTGGCCGATGCAAGTTGCTGCAATGGAAAAGACCATGTGGACCGGAATGGGGTTGAAACTGAGTACCGTTATGATGTCCATGGAAATCTAATTTCTCAGACGCGGCAAGCAATTCCGCAAATTAGCCAAGGAGAGGTGACCTATCCTGCCATTCCCGCTTTGGTAAAATCCTTCGTTTATGACGAGGCAGGAAGGCAGATCGAACAAGTCGAAGACGATGGCACCAACTCCCTGATAACGACCTGGGTATACAATGGAGCTGGCGAGCTCGTTTCAGTCACCAATCCAGCGAGTGAGACAGAGCTCTATGAGTATGGGATAGATTCACGGGGGCGGAGATACGAGGAGATAACCCAACCAGATGGTGGAAGTATTCGGACCACATTCCACCTCGATGGCCAGGTTTCATCCGTCACGGGCTCTGCGGTGGTCGACCGATTTTATCGGTACGGCCTTGATTCGGGCCTACCCTTCAGCGAAGAGATTTCCGGGAAGCTCAATTCATCAGCTGTCGTTCGCACCTATAAGAATTTCCTGGGTAGGACATCTCGGGTGGAACGGCCCGGGTTCGGTACGACCTTGGTCGATGAATTCTTCTATGATGGCAGGGGACTTTTAATCAAGGAGAGCAAAACCGGGGAAGAACCGATTCTCTATACATACGGGCCCACGGGGGAAAGGAAATCGACAGGTCAAGATCTTGATGGTGTTCCAGGCCTGCAGGAGAGTTCCATTAGTGATCGGATCAGTGAGTCGATAGTGTATTTCGAAAAATGGGAATTCGAACAACCACCCCCCGAAGAAGAACCGATTTATGTTTGGTTCAAGGTGACCGAAAATGCGATATACACGGATGATCCCGCCCCAGGAAATGGAAGACTGGTGCTCTCAAGAAGCTATAACCGTGTAAGCCTGGGTGGAGCGGAACGCGGCGTGGTTGCCATCGAGGAGGACCGATGGGGAAAACAAACATTTGTTTCTGTGGATGCTTCAGTAGATACGCCTCCCATCATCACAAGAACGGTCTCGTATCCGGACTCCACCAGCGTGGAAAGTACCGTTATTCGGAACGGATTGGTCCAGGAGCAAACCAGCAAAACCGAGGTGAGAACTTCGTATGTTTACGACGGCTTGGGCCGCAAGATTCAGGAGAACATCGGGAGTGGCACCAATTTGGTAACCAGCCAAATCGCGTACGATCATGCGGGAAGGATCGTTGAAACCCGAGATGCAGCCAACAACTGCACTGAGCTGGTGTATGACGACAGTGGACGACTCATCGAAAAACGAACCCCCAACCCTGCGGACGAATCACTTCCGCTTTGCACCAGGTATGCCTATACCAGCCGCGGAGAGCTCTGGCGCACCTGGGGGGATGTTCCGTATCCCGTGGAGTATGCATACGACGACTGGGGGCGAATGATTCAAATGCAGACATTCCGAGGGGGGACAGGTTGGAATGGGGTGAATTGGCCTACTACCCCAGGAACTGCGGATACCACCACGTGGACGTATGACGAGGGCACAGGCCTATTGACTGTTAAACAGTATGCGGACGGAAATGATGTTTCATATGTTTCATATACTTACTGGCCTAACGGAAAACTAAAGCGCAGGACCTGGACGCGAGGCGTGTATACGGATTACTATTATTGTGGCCCGTACTATGGAATACCAGATTATCCGAACACTGGTGAGCTTAAACGAGTGGATTATTCAGACGCTGTAACAACAGACGTGGAATTTGAATACAATCCAAGAACAGGACTTACAACTAATGTGACTGACGCTGTCGGAAGCCGCACCTTCACTTATGATCGCCTGCAGCCAATTGCAGAAACAA
>CALLYA010000077.1 GCA_937875495.1 uncultured Verrucomicrobiota bacterium | reverse complement strand
CAGATCATTGTCTGAATCGGGGTCGGGCTCGGGCTCGGGATTGGTGTCGGTATCGAGTTAATCGATTGAATCGAAATCGAAATCGAAATCGAAATCGAAATCGAAATCGATCCCTGCCCTGGATGGCACCCGGCCCTCATGGACCGCTCAAACCGCGTCCTTTCGAGACCGATAGCGCACCCGACCCCGACTTTGCTTCGCCATCAACCTTTTCGGATAGCGTCTAGCTGCATTCCCCCTCCCAAGCCCCCTCCGCGATCTCTGCGGGAGACCTCCCCATCCGGTCCCGGAGGCCTTTCGTGGTGGCCCAATAGGGTTTTCGGACAGGCTCTAGCGCCGATCGCTCTCGATTCGATTCATCCCAGGATGCAAGGGCTGCACCACACCCGCAGGCGTGATCAATTCCCCGGCCATGTTACCGGGCAGTGTGATCCAGTAAGTCTCAAGCCCGTTCTCCGCCCGCTCGAAGCGCGCTTCGATGCCGCCGCGCGGGGTCTGCACCTGAATGGCGCAATGCCCCAGGTCCGCCATGCGCGGTGCGATCCGGACCCTGCCGAATCCCGCCTCAACCGGCTCGATCCCCCACAGATACCGGGGGATGATGTTGGCAGGCACCGCTCCCCACGCGTGATTCCAGTCGGAGTTGGGCTTGTATTTCATTGCCCAAGCCTCCATCGCCACCGTGGAGCCGACCGCCAGCATGTTCCACCAGCTGCGCTCATCCGTGGAGCGCATCAGATCCAGCGCGTATTGCTCCTCGCCCGCCTGATAGAGCGCCTCCATCAGGAACTGCGCGGCATATACGCTGCACGCCATGCCCCGCGACTTCACAAACGCCGTCACCGATTCCCTATGCTCCGCCGGCACCAGCCCAAAGGCCAAAGGCAACATGTTCGAATGCAGCGAGGAGTGCGTCGAGCCCTCACCATCCAGGTAGATACCTCGCTCGGGATCCAACAGCTTCTCGTTGATCGTCCGGCGGACCTTACGTCCCATCTCACCAAACCGTCGACTCTCCGCATCACGCCCAATCAGGGCCGCCAGTTCCTCCATCACGACCATGTTGTGATAAAAGAAACTGTTCACCACGGTATTGATTGGAAGCATCTCGTGCCCATCACGCTCGCCCGCCGGCCAGTCGACCAGGTCGCGCAACCGCTCGTTGGGATTGGAAAAGCCGATCCTGCGCATGAATTCGCCGTCCACCTTGTCACTTTGGACGCTGATCAGGCCGTCCTCGCGGGCCAGTTCGATCAAGGTCTTCGCCTTCAACCGGTCGTAATACGCCTCGAGCAACTCCAGGTTACCTGTGTACCAATAGTCCTGCGCCACCATCATCGACGTGTGCAACAGCCACTCCGTCGGCCAGGTCGGGTGGTCCATGAAATGCTCGATCGTCCGCCGGGCGATCGCATACTCCCGGTCGACCGCATAATGCCCGAGCTGATTGATATACGCATCCCCCTCGTACGGGATCCGCTCGCGGTCGCCGTCGATGTAGATCCCAGCGAAGGAGGTCATCTTCATCGTGTACCGGCACATCTCCCAGATCGCATTCAAGCGCTCGTCGGAACAGGTGAAATAGCTGTGGCCATCCTCGAAATAGTGAAAGAGCGCACGCTGGTGCACATCCGCCTTCGAGATCGGCTGCCCCGCGCCCTCGATCTCGCAATAGCGGAAGGGCATCACCACGCCGAACTCCTTCGGCAGCAGAATCGCCGCGCCACTGGTGTTCCTGCGGTCCGGCGGCCACTGGAGCAGATAGGGTCCGCCCCCGGGCTCAACGGTCAGCTTCACCTCCTGAACCCGAATCGTCCCGCCCGGATTCCGATCGATCGCACCATCCTCCAGTTTCTCACCCAGCCGAACCGTGAGCTCCTCCGCTGCCTCCGGCTGATATCCAAGCCATAGCGTTCCGAATGCAGCCCGACCGAAATCGATGAATTGCGTACCATCCCCACGCACGACCGTCTCCACCGGCGCGATCTCCTCCCACTGGAATGCGTTGGGCGTCGTGACCGCGCTCCGCTCCAACACCGTGCGAAACGCCTGCGGCTCGGAATAGTCCGTCAGGTAGTCCGCCCCATCCCAGATACGGACCTTCCAGAAGTAGCTCGTGTCAGGCTGCAGCAATGCCCCCGCATGCTCGACATTGACCGAGGCCGACGACACAACGCGCCCGCTGTCCCACACATCCCCCACATTCCGAGCCAGCATCTCAGCCGAGGAGGCGACCAGAATCTGATACCCCTTCTGCAGCCCCGCCTCCACAGGCACCAGCCAGCCGTACTCCGGTTGCGGATCCTGAATCACCGTCAACTCCGGCTTCCGTATGGTCTCCACCGTCAGTCCGAAGGGTGGGCCGACCCGCGCCCCGCGGTTTGCCTCCGCCACCAGCGCGTCACACCTCGAACGCATCTCGGCAAGGACCCCTGCGAATGCCGGATCCTGAGCCAGATTGCGCAGCTCCCGGGGGTCCTCCCCGAGGTGGTACAACTCCTCGATCGCGCGGTCGTTGATATAGCGCAGATACTTCCACTCCGATGTACGCACGCCCTCGCTCGGCGGGATGTTCTTGAACTCCCACAGATGCTCGATCAGGACCGCCTCCCGCTGCGGCGCCGGCCCGTTCCCTGACACCGCCGGCAGAAGGCTCCGCCCCTGCCAGGTCGTGGGCCGATCGATCCCGGCCAGGTCGAGAATCGTCGCGGGCACGTCGATGTTGAGCGCCATCGCATCGATCTCGCGATGCCCACCCGCCCGCGGATCGTAAATGACCAACGGGACACGCACCGACACGTCATACATCAGCCACTTGCCGGCCAACTGCCGCTCACCCAAGAAATAACCGTTGTCACCCAGCAGGATGATGACCGTGTTCTCAGCGAGCCCACGCTCCACAAGCTTCTCCCGGATCCGCCCGAGCTCAAGGTCGATCCCGCTGATCATGCGGTAGTACCCCTTCACGCTCCGCTGATACTTCTCAGGCGTGTCAAACCGCCACTGCCAACGCACACGGTTGAAGCCCTCACGCACCGCTGCGGGAAGCGCCTCAAAAAAAGCGGACTCGGCCGAGTCAGGTCCCGGGATCTCAATATCCCGGTAGAGCGTATCGGTCGTCTCCTGCCAGAAGTACTGCTCCTCGGCATTGTCATGCGCGTGCGGGGCACTGAAGCTCAACGACAGACAAAAAGGGCGGTCCGCCGGTGCCTGGTCCAGAAAAGCGAGCGCCTGCTGGCCGGTGTAACGAGTCAGGTGCACCGTCTCGCCATTCAGCTCTTTATAAAAATACCCACGGCGATCCGGGAACCGTCCGTTGCGATCGTAGTTGTCAGCGACATCAAACAGCTCCCCAAACCCCGGGTCGTTCACCCCGTACTTGCCGAAAAAACCGGTGTAATACCCGGCCTCCCGCAGTAGCTTCGGGTACGATGCCGCCATGAACTCAGGCCGTATCGGCCCCGTCTGGAAGGTGTAGCGATGTGAACGCTCGTAGAGCCCCGTCAAAATGCTCGCACGACTCGCCGCGCAGATCGGTGTCGTCGCCAGCGCATGGCTGAAATAGGCGCCTTCCCGCGCCAGTGCATCCATCTCCGGGGTGTGAATGATCTCGTTGCCCGCATACCCCATCGCATCCCAACGCTGGTCGTCTGTCAGGATCAGCAGGATGTTCGGACGGTCTTCCGCCGCCTCAGCAGTGGCCCTGCCCGGCCCCAGCTGTAAAATTCCAAGCCAAATGATCGCGAGAAATAACGACGGACGGACCTTCATCCCGAGGACTCTCCAATGCATTGCTTCACCTGTTCATTGCGGGCGGGCAAACGTGTGTGTGACCGATCCGCGGTCCAACTCGCTCGCCCGTAAAAGTTGTGGCAGCCCCTCGCCGTCTGCTGCCTCTGCACATTTCCCATCCGGAACCGGAGGGCCTCGCGCAGAGGCGCAGAGGCGCGGTGGCGTTTTCGACCTGGCCATGGGGGT
>CALLYA010000076.1 GCA_937875495.1 uncultured Verrucomicrobiota bacterium | reverse complement strand
TGGAGTTCAGACGTGTGCTCTTCCGATCTGTTGGAGTCGATTCAGGACTGGATCGACTCCAACGACCTGGGTTGGGCGGAGGCCTCGATCTATCAACAGCGTACCCCCCCACACGGCGCTAAAAACAAACCGATCGATGACCTCGGTGAGCTCAGAACGGTCCAGGGCATCCCCGACGCCCTCTGGCAACGCATCCAGAATCCCCGTGTGCTCCAATACCCCGGCGCCCCCGCCGATCTGCTCACGATCCTACCCCATATCGCCGACTCCAGCAGCTGGACACGCATCAACCTCAATACCGCCCCGCTGCCGGTCCTGCTCGCTCTGTTCGGTCCAGCCCAGCGCGGGGCGGCCGAGTCTATCCTGCTGCTGCGCGAGCAGGGTCCGATCCTCGGCGTCGATCGAATCGCGCCCCTCCTTCCCGCCGGAATTCTTGACGGAGCCCGTCGCTGGATCGACGTTCGCAGCGATTATTACAGAGTTACTGTCACCGTCGAACAACAGACCGCCGCACTGAAATGGTCCGCCGATATGAACCGGCTGGACATGGACCGCAATATCGGATTGCGCCTCTGGACCGAGCGAAAGCCCGATCGCTTCGGCCATTTCCCACCGGAATGATGGCACGAATGATCAACGCTCCCGGCGTTCGCTCATCCAGGATCGAAACCACCGCCGATGAAACGCAAATCCCCAGAAACGACTGCAGCACTGATCACCGCAGGCCCCTGCTCTGCAATCGGATGGTCATCAGGTCCGCGACAAGCCTACCAATCCGCGGTATGTCGGACCACGGATGAGAATGCCGTCCCTCTCGGCGCCTGGGCACGCCGGCAGTTGCCGTCCGAATGCTCACGCTGGGTCGCACCGCTTTACGCACCGGCCTATCTGCTCGGGATCTACCGGTTCCCAGCGTCCGTGCGTGTCCGCAACGCAGAACAATCCGCCGTCCTCCAGCTGCAGGCGACCCTCCCCTCCTCAGGCGGACTCATCCCCCAGATCCGCGCGATTGCGCTGCCGGTTCGCGGCCACGGACGCACCATTCTCGCGTTCGCCGTCCGCCCGGAGTCCCTGGAGCAGCCCAATGCCCTTGGCCTTCCTGAGGATCGCCCGTTTTTCTTGATCCCTGAGCTGCTCCTGTATTGGAAGGCCGCGGAATCAGCGATCCCAACCAAAGGCACCACCGAGTTGCTCTGCGTGATGGCAGAGCGCCATTTCCGTTGGCTGAAGTTCCAGGAGGGGGTCCTCGTCGATCACAGAATTCTCACCCGGGCCGCGCTCGAAACAGGTTTGCCCGGCGGCGAGCAATCCGACGATTCCGAGCCTGCTGCCAGACGACTCTTCATGGCCCCAGGTACCACAAAGGAACTCGGCCTCGAGCACGCGCTGGCCGGTTGGAACCGGGTCGGACCGGTCGAACCCGAGGCGTTTGCTGCGTGGCTGACCGAACATCTGCTGCAGTTCACCCACACAAGCCCCACCAAAGTCCCATTTCTCGCCTTTTCAAAGGCCGAGCCTACAGCCGCCGGTGGGGCGCCCGACTGGCTTCAGGCCATTCCCGGCAAAACCGCTGCCTGGTGCGCAGCGGCAGCCTGGACCCTGGTCCTCGGTGCCGCCGTGATCGGTTGGATCGCGAAGGTCCAAACCGATCACATTCGTCAACGCCTCGCCGCCGCCGCACCAGAGACCATGCAGGTGCAATCGCTGGCCCCCGATGCCATCCCGATTCAGTTGCAGAACCTCGCCCGGGAACGAAAGACGGCCTCCGCCGCGCTGTCCAGGGCCACCGCGCCCTCGGTCCTCGAACTCCTTCAGGTCTCGTATTCAACGCTCGCATCCATGCGAGGGCTCAGCTGGCAACGGTTCAGCCTCACCCAGGCCTCGCTCGAGCTCGTGGTCAAAGGTCCCCGCGAAGAAGTCGAGCGGTGGATCGAACTGCTCAATCAATCGTTCGGCGGGCCCCGAGCGCACATGAAATTCCAGCCTGCAACCGGAGAGGCCAATATCTCCATCTGGATGGCCCATCCAGCCTCAGGTGAAACCGCTCCCACCCCTCGGAAATGATGAGAAACCGCCACATACACCGATGGAGCGCCGACCGTCGGCCGCCAGTTCAAGCTTGGGGGTGGACCCTATGACGACCTGGAAAAAATCCCTGTTTTCCCCCCAAGGCATCCTCCTTGTCGCCCTGCTCGGCTTGGCTGTCTCGCTTTGGGCATGGCCGCAATCAAGGGCCCTGATTCGGCAACGGGCACAATGGCTGGCAACCGAGGCCGCTGCCGAACCAACGCTGCAAGAGCTGAACTTGCTCCAGCAGGAGTTGCAGGCCGTGCAAACAACCCTTCGCACAACAGAGAATGTCCCGGTCGATCAGTTGGTCGCCACCCTTCCCCTGCCCGAAGACCAACGGCGCATGCAACACCTCATGACCCCGGAACAGGTCCATCCCGGACTCGTCGCAGAGCAGTACCGATTGAATGCAGGGCCGCTGACCAAGGATCAGGTGATCGAGATCATCCACAGCATCGACCGGCACGCGCCGCATTGGAAAGTCGTCGCCATGAATCTCCGGCTGCGCGCCGATGGCTCAGGGCAACTCGATGCGGACCTGACGCTTCAACAACTCAGCATTTTCTGATACCACCACGAACGCCTCGTGTTCACAACTTCATTTTCCCAGGAGATTTGCGCCGGCCGCCGCATGGGTGGATCTATCTCCATGAACCCGCTCCGATCGACCCGTATCCCCTTACATCCAGGCTCAAGACAGGGACTCCAAGCGTCATGATGGGTAACGCTATCCTTCGCGAAATCGTGTTACGAAGAGCAATGCTCGGCCAGCTGATCGGCAGGAATCTGAAGATCCGATACAAGGCCTCTGTGCTCGGTTTTTTTTGGACCCTGCTGAATCCCTTGCTCATGGCGGGGATCTACGGACTCTTCATGAGCATGCTCGGGCGCTCCATGCGGATCGACGCCATCTTTATCGGAGTGTTCGCCTGGCAGTTCACCATGATGTGCATCGGTGACGGCACCAACCTCGTCATCAGTAACGGGAATCTGATCCGTAAAGTCTACTTTCCCAGGATCATCCTCCCCCTGGCCACAGGCGGTGCCAACATCATCAATTTCTTCCTGATGCTGGCGGTTCTGGGCCTGATCCTGGTTCTCCGGGCTCCAGGCGACGCACCATTGCACATCCTGACCCATCTGCCGGCACTCCTCGGAATCGTCGTTCTTCACCTTTTCTTCAACCTGGGCATCATCTGCCTGGTCGCGACCGCCAATGTCTTCTTCCGCGATACCGAGCATATCGTCGGCATCCTGACGACCGCCTGGTTCTTCCTCTCACCCGTGATGTACCCGGTCGAGTTGGTCGCCGCCCACTGGCCCAAGGCCCTGCCCATTTACCTCCTCAACCCCATGGCCGGGTTCCTGGGGGTGTACCGGAGCAGCCTCCTCCCACCGCTGGCCTCAGACGCCGTCGCTACACCCTGGGTTTTCCTCCTCCCTTCCTTCGGGATCGCCGTCCTGGTCGCCTTGGGCGGGATCCTGCTCTTTCAGATCAAGCAGCGTGATTTTGCGGACCTAGTATGATGCCAGAGACCAACAGCTCCTCAACCCCCTACGCGATCGAGGTCCACGACCTTGGCAAGCGCTATCGAAGGCGCCACCAAATGGATCAGACCCTCAAGAGCACGCTCATCGATCGCCTCCTGCGCCGCTCCCGCACAGACGAGTTCTGGGCCCTTCGCGACCTCACGTTCGCAATCCGCAAGGGGACAACCTGCGGCATCATCGGCCGAAACGGATCCGGCAAGAGCACACTCCTCGGGGTCCTCGCCCGGACCATCACCCCCACCGAGGGAACGATCGAGGTGCACGGCAAGGTCGCTACCCTGCTGGAGCTCGGTGCCGGCTTTCACCCAGACCTCACCGGTCGAGAAAACATCTTTCTCAATGCCGCGATCCTCGGGATGAACCGCGAACAGATCGCCGAGCGCTTTGATCGGATCGTCGCCTTCGCGGGGTTGGAGGACTTCATCGATACCCCGGTCAAACACTACTCCAGCGGGATGTACGTCCGCCTCGGATTCTCGGTCGCTGTCGAGGTCGAACCCGATATCCTCCTGGTCGATGAAGTCCTCGCCGTCGGCGATGAGAGCTTTCAGAGGAAATGCCTCGAGAAAATCAAGGAATTCCAAGCCATGGGGCGGACGATCGTCATCGTCTCCCACGCACTCGAAACCGTGGAACGTCTTTGCGATGAGGTCATCCTGCTGGAACAAGGCGCCAAAGTCGCGGCAGGCGGCGCCGGGGAGATCGTGGCCGAATACCTGCGACGTACCCTCGGCCGGGACCAGGTCCTCTGGGTCGAGGAATACGGCGATCGCTCCGTGGAAATCACAGAGGTGCGCCTCTATGGCCCCGATCATCGAAGGACCGCCGAATGGGCGGGCGGTAAACCCGCCGCCATCGAGATCGACTACACCGCACACCTGCCCATCGACAACCCGGTCTTCGGCTTCATGATCAAACGCGAGGACGATCGGATCGTCTTCGGGAGCAACACCCAGATCATGGGCTACTCGGTTGGACACATCGAGGGCACCGGCTCTATTCGGGTCGACCTCCGCCCCCTTACCCTGCTCGAGGGAAAGTTCTACCTCTCCCTGGCCGTACATTCCGAGGATCACAAGACCCAGTTCCACCGCCAGGAAAGCTGGTACGCATTCAACGTCGTCAATGCAACCGAACACCACGGACAGGTCCTGATCCCATGTACTTGGTCCGACGGAGGGCAACCCTCCAATGAGGTACCGACATGAGCACTCCCGACGCCCCACCTGCCAGGGTCTTTGATGTTCAACTGCCGGACGTCAACGCCGATGCCCTCGAACAACGCCTACGAGAGCGCGCTGCCGCCCGTGCCGGGCTGTCCGCCGGGGGGACCGAACTCGATGAGATCGTCCGCAAATTCGACCTCAAATCGGTCCGCAACGAAGAGGAATTCCTTCGCTTCTTCATGGATCGGCTCCAGGAACTCCACCAGGTCGATATTAATGACTTCCCTATCCAGAGCCACCGCGGACTGGTCGGTAGACCAATACGCCTCCTCAAGAGTACCCTCTGGAAATTGCTCAAATTCTATACCTACCGCCTCTTTTCCCAGCAGAACCAGATCAACGCACAACTGGCCGCCGCCCTGGACGCGCTGCTCCGAAAAAGCGAGGACCGTATTCGCAAGCTGGAAGCGAGGATCGCAGAACTCGAGGGGGAAACCCATCCCGCCGCAAACAAGGCGAAACAGCCTGAGCAAGCGAACGGAGGCGACTGACGCCATGGCCGTTCATCAGCTCGTCGCCGGCGCACGCCTCGGCGACGCCATCACCAACGAGGCACTCGCCCTCGCACGCATCTTCCGTGAGTGGTCCCCACAGGCAAGCATCTTCTGCCCGTCTAAAACTCTCGACCCCAAACTGCATGCCAAGGTGATGCCTGCCGAGACCTTCGATCAAATCGCCGATCCCGCAAAAGACACGATCATTCTGCACCTGTCGATCGGTAGCAGTATCCACGAACTCTATCGCAATTGGTCCGGAGCTCGGGTGATCCTCTATCACAACATCACCCCGCCCGGCTGGTTCTCCGCTGTCGCACCAGCCACCGCCCAGCTGTTGAGGTCCGGCCTGGAAGAGGTCCGGCAGCTCGCTGGAACCGCCCACCGGGTCTGGGCCGATTCCAGATTCAATGCCAATGAGCTGGAGGCCCTCGGATACGGACCCGTCGAGGTCTTGCCTCTGGTCATCCCCCTCGATCACCTCGAACTCCCACCCGCACCCCATATCCGTGCAGTGGCCGATGGCAGTCGCGCCAACCTGCTTTTCGTGGGCCGCGGCGCACCCAACAAACGGTTTGAAGACCTGATTCGCATCCAGGCCGCCCTCGAGCGGATGGAGTTCCCGACTCGGCTGTTGCTGGTCGGCTCGTTCGGCGGCACCGAGCTGTACGCCTCGCTGCTGCAAGGAATGGCCAAGGAACTCGGCCTCCGCCATTGCCATTTCGAAGGCCCACGCCCTCAGGCGGAATTGAATGCCTATTACACCGCCGCAGACCTATTCCTCTGTATGAGCGAACACGAAGGCTTCTGCGCACCCCTCATCGAGGCCATGGTCTTCGACCTCCCAATCGTGGCCTTCGACGCCTGCGCCGTCCCGGAAACGCTTGCAGGCAGCGGTGTCCTGGTGAAAGAGAAGGACAACCCCTGGCTCATCGCAGAGATGATCCGGGAATTGCAGGAAAATCCCACCCTGAATCAAGCCGTCCGAGATCGCCAACGTCGACGCCTGAGCGAATACCAAAAGCGCGATCTCACAGCCGAGCTGAACGCACTGCTGGGCGACCTCCCGCATTAGTCACCCGCCCAAACGCCCTAAAAAAGGGGCTTCCAGAGGCTCGATCCGAGAAAAATCGCGAAAAAATGCGGTTTTGAAGCGGTTTTGGTCAATTTCTGCTTGCATTACCCGCCCGGAACTCGTTCATATTGGCGTTTGTAGGAGGACCAACCCTGAGACCGGGTTCAAGATTCCTTGATTTTCAAGGGGTCGGACTAGGGACAGGGCAATTCTATTCCGGGCGCACCAAGGGATGAGGTCCAAGTTCCTAGGTGATGCATCAAGGGAAGAGCGATTTTCCGGCGATGGCTCCCCGGTTTGGGATGGTGGTTCTGGATCGTTCGCTGAAACTCTCTGGCTTTGCAATCCTAGTAAAGGGAAACTCCTCAGAGGGCACGTAATTCCATGAATCGATCAGCCTTAATTGAACAAGTACAAAAAGAACTGGGCGACACCGCTACCAAGGCGGAAGCCCAACGCGCGGTAGATGCGGTTCTCACCGGGATCTCCCGGGGACTGACCAAAAAGGGCGAGGGCGTCGTCCAGTTGGTCGGGTTTGGGACCTTCCGCGTCGTCAAGCGTGCAGCCCGCAAGGGCCGCAATCCGCAAACCGGCGAAGAGATCAAGATCAAGGCGTCCAAGAGCGTCTCCTTCAAGCCTGGCAAGGCTCTCAAGGACAAACTCTGAGATGTCCTCCTGGAGCCTACCCAGCTCCGGGAAACCCCAAATCCCTTCCCGAAATCCCGGCGGCGGGTGCTTGCATCCCGGCCGATTTGAGGGTAAGGCAAAAGAGTCAGCGCCGCCTCCGCTCGGAGGCGGCGTTGCGTTTCCTTCCCCGGCATCCCGCCGGGGTTGATCGGTACCCCTAGGCGGGCGTGCCGACACAGGATGCCTCATCTCCGCGTCCAACACGTGGGCCATTCACATCGTCTACTCAGGAACGGCACCTCTCTATGAACCCATCCAATCCAGCCAACTTCCAGGGGAAACACGCCCTTGTCCTGGGGGTCGCCAACGAACGAAGCATCGCCTGGTCTATCGCTAAAACCCTCGCCGGCGCCGGCGCAACAGTGACCCTCACCTACCAGGGGGAACGTATACGGGCAAAAGTGGAGGAGCTCGCAAGCTCCCTGCCCAACGGCAAGGCCCTTCCGTGCGATGTCCAGGATGATCAGCAGATGGACGAACTGTTCGAGGAGCTGCGCAACGACCCCGACCGCAAGACCATCGATGCCTTGGTCCACAGCGTCGCATTCGCGCTCAAGGAAGAACTCGAAGGCCGCTTCGTCCTGACCTCCCGCAAAGGCTTCCTCCTGGCTCACGAGATCAGCGTCTATTCCCTGATCGCCCTCGCACGCAGGGCCGAAACCTTGATGCCCCATGGCGCCTCGATCCTCACCCTCTCCTACCTCGGAGCCGAAAGGGCGATCCCCAACTATAACGTGATGGGCGTCGCCAAAGCCGCCCTGGAGGCCAGTGTCCGCTACCTCGCCGCCGATCTCGGGCCACACCGTATTCGCATCAATGCCATCTCCGCAGGCCCCATCAATACCCTCGCCGCACGCGGCATCCGCGGGTTCACCGAGATGTTGCAGTACGTCCGTGAAAAGGCCCCGCTCAAACGTAACGTGACCCAACAGGAGGTCGCCGACACAGCGCTCTTCCTCCTCTCCCCCCTCGCAGGCGGAATCACCGGCGAGGTCCTGCACGTCGACGCCGGCTTCAATATCCAGGGGATGTAGGCGTTCCCCCGGCCCAGTGGGCACCAAACCGTGGGGTAGCCAGACCGTCTCGGTCTGGTGCGCACACCCAACGCAAGCTCAATCACCCCACAAAACCCACCCATTCCCTGGCAAAGTAAGGAAAGCAGGACAAACACAGCCACGGTAATGATCCGCAGATCGCCGCAAATGGGGAATCGGGGTCGGGGTCGCTATCGGAATCGATGGGAAACCCGATTCGGCCCAGTAGGTAGAGCCTGTCCGATAAG
>CALLYA010000075.1 GCA_937875495.1 uncultured Verrucomicrobiota bacterium | reverse complement strand
TGAATCGAGTGAATCGAGTGAATCGAGTGAATCGAGTGAATCGAGTGAATCGAGTAAATCGAGTGAATCGAGTGAATCGAGTAAATCGAGTGAATCGAGTGAATCGATTCCTGACTAGTCTTTATGGCGCCTGGCTCTCTGAGCACCGCTGAAACCCTGTTGCCGGGCGCATTAATATGGTTGCGGTACTCGGTTTCCCCTGTCCGAATCCCATCGCGCGTCCATTCGATCCCGATTCCGTCGCGACCCCGATCTGGCTTGGCCATCGTCCTTTTCGGATGACCTCCGGCCCTCCGGTTGGGTGTGACTCAGAACTCGCTTTTAGTGGGCGGGAACGGCTCGTCCTCGGGCGGGAGCGTGTTGTTGGGATTGGGGATCCACTCGTGAATCTCGCGGGTGAGCGGATTCCAGCGGCCCCAGGGTGCGTAGGCGGGTGTAGGCGCGGTCAGGCGCGGGTTTTTGTCGAGTGTTTCCAGGTAGCGCAGTTTCCCGGCGGGGTCCTGGACGGCGACCCAGGTGTGCGGGCGGTCACGGAAGGTGCCGACGACAACCCAGTGCTCGATTTGCGCGGCGCCGAGGAGGGAGGAGAGGAGGAAGCTGCGATCCTCGCAATCCCCGCCGGCGATCAGGGTCTCGCCGGGGGTGAGCCAGAGGTCATCCGGGTCGTTCGCGATCGGGATGGCCTGAACATAGGCGAGGATGTTGAGGATCCGCTCCTCCTGGTCGGCGTGTGGGTGATCTTGCTCGAGCTTAGCGAGGATATGTTCGACGGCGTGGGGTTGGGAGAAGGTGAAGACGGAGACGGGAGCTCCATCCCTGGTTTTCCCGGAGACATCGAGTGTATCGAGTGATTGCCAACGGCCTTGGTCTTCGAGGGAAGTGGCGCACCCGGCGAGGAGGAGGAGGAGTGCGCCTCCGAAGGCGAGGAAGAGTCGGGTGGTGAGGTCACGTTGCATGCGGATTCGGGGTCCTGGTCTGGAGTGATGAATCGTGGGAAACGCGGGCGGGGTTGGAGGGGTGAGCTGCTCAGGGGGGGTACATGGGCATCAGCGGGGGCCTGCGCCAGCGGCTGTAGGCTGGTTGGATGCGAGTTCGTTTCTGGGGGTGGTGAGCCAGCGGACCAGCTCCCGTGGGAGTGAGCGGGCGGGTCGGAATCCGGTGTTGTTGAAGGTCTTTTCCGGCTGGGCCCAATCGCGGTGAAAGACCGTACAATCGGTGTAGGAGTAATCGAAAGCGCCGCCACGGATGACCTTGGATTTTCCGGTCCTTGCGCCGAGGGGGAAGCGTGTGAACTCGTGCAGGTAGGTATCGGTATCGTACCAATCGAAGCACCACTCCCAGACGTTGCCGGACATCTGGTAGAGCCCATAGGCATTGGGAGGAAAGGTCTCGACCGGCGCGGTGCCGTAGAACCCATCGGCGACGCGGGAGAGGCCATTGCCGCTGCCGTGGTTGCAGCGTGCAACACCGTCCTTACCGGGGGGGAGGTCGCTCCAGGGGAAGGCCATTTGGATGAGGCCGCCGCGGGCTGCGCATTCCCACTCGGCTTCGCTGGGCAACCGCCAGCCGGGTGAGGTGACGTCCATCCAGTTGCCGGTGGTGTCGATGGCGGGGGGGAGGCCTTCTTTTTTGCTCATGCGCATGCAGAACTCGGCGGCCTCCGCCCAGCTTACCTGGACCACTGGGTGGTGATCACCGGGCGAGATGGAATCGCGCAGCCGCTGGTGTTCGGGGAAGACGGCTTCGTATTCGGCATTGGATATGGTGGTTTTGTAAAGGAGGTAGGGTGGCAATGTGATTCTTCGTTCGGGGCCTTCGTCGAACTCGCCGCGGCTGGTGCCCATGATGAACTCACCGCCGGGGATGAGGGCCCATCCCTTGGGGAGGAGCAGGCGTGGTTGGATGCGCACCTCGCGGTGCTCGCCGGGTGTCAACTGGAGGGTGGCCTCCCAATCGAGCCACTGACCCTTGAGTTGGATGGAGGAGGCGCCTGGGTTGAGCGGGAAGGAATAGGGTTCGAGCCCTCGGATGATCTCCTGAGGCTGAGTATTGACGAAGATCTGCCCGGGGAACGGATTGGCGATGGTAACGGTGGCGGGCTTGGGCG
Source organism: uncultured Verrucomicrobiota bacterium (assembly GCA_937875495.1). Lineage (GTDB taxonomy): Bacteria > Verrucomicrobiota > CALLYA01 > CALLYA01 > CALLYA01 > CALLYA01. Next base: position 15,192 of record CALLYA010000075.1, on the reverse strand, counting down.
GCTGGACCGGCGTGACAGGGTCCTGGGTAACCTGCGGTTGGGGGGGAGTGCCCTCGGAGGGCTCGGTTGTAGAGCGGTCGGGAGGTGTGGTACCGATTGGCTCGACCGGTTTGGGAGGGGAGACGACGACCTGTACCTGGTTGGTGAGGACTTCGCCGGCCTCGGTGATGGGGTAGGCGATGAAGGTATAGGTGCGGGTTTCGGTGGGGCGATCCTGGAAGGAGCCGGCGGGTGAGAGCCGGCGGCTCTCGAATGCGGGTGCGGATACGTGAACTTCCTTGGCGCCGACGGCCTCCCAATTCAGGGTGATGCTCTCGCCCTGGACGATGTCACCTGGGGTCGCGGTGAGGGTGGTCCAGGATGTTGCCGGCAGCACAGTGATCGAGGTGGTCTGACGGGTTTCCCCGCCTTCGCCGGAGGCGATGAGTTCATACTCGGTGGATTGAGCGGGCAGGACGGAGCGGGAGCCTTGGGGTGGGACCTCGCCGACCTCGGGCTGGATTTGCAACTGATCGGCGGAGGCGACGAGCCACTCCAGAATGGCGGGCGTACCGGCCTGGACGGTGTCTGGCTGGACCGTGAAGCGTGCGATGTGGGGCGGCGGTGGTGTGACATCGACGAACAGTGACCCGAGGGGGGTCTCCTGTTCGCCTTGGCCCTGAACGATTCGGTATTCGGTGTCGACAATCGGATGCAGGGTGATCTGGCCGATCTCTTTGACGGGCCCGATATCGGGGTGGATGAAGAGGTTCTTGCCATTCTTGACGCCCCAGGATAGGCGGACCTCATCGCCTGCGGTGATTTCCTGGGGATTGGCTTCGAATCGAAGCAGTTCTGCGGGTTTGGGGCGCAGGAGTTTGAAGGCGGATGCGCCAATGATGAGGAGCAACAGGAGGGCCAGGGATCGGGTGATGACCTTTCGAAGGCGACCACCATGGAGGGCTGCCTTTTGGACGACTTCGAGTTCGAAGGTCTGTGTGGAGCGCAAGCCGCCCAAGAGGCTGACGGTCACGGAGAGACGGTCCTCTCTGCGTGTGCCGAGCAAAGCCGATTCCTGTGCGACCAGTTCGAGATAGACGGAGCGGGACTGGCCGGGTTCCAAGACGGTATGGCTCTCTTCGAACTCTGCGGTGAAGTAGAGCGGTTCTTCGTCAAGGCCGAGTTGGAGTTCGACGCGGTCGTTGCCGGTATTGCGCAACTGGAGGTAGAAGCGCCCGGTCTGCTCGACCTCGAGTCGGCTCACGCTGAAATTGACCTGATAATCGATGGTGGGCAGGATCTGGATCGTGCAGGGGCTTTCGGCGAGACGGCCATCGAGGTCGATCGGGTGAATCTCGATGCTGCCCTCGTAGTCGCCGGGGCGGATTTTGCGATTGCTAGGGATTGCGATCGCGAGATGAACGGTCCGTTTTTCACCGGGATTGAGAAGAAACGGTTTAGGCGGGAGATCGATCCAATCGGGCTCGAAGCCGTGGACCGCCCACCGGCCCTCCACGGGGGTACTACCAGCGTTGGTAATACGCACTTCGAGGCTGGTTTTCTCCCCCATTCTGAGGGCGACTCGCTGCTGTGATAGCCACAGTTGGATCATGATTCCTACCCGTCATTACCCCAAATCAAGGGGGTGTCACACGACCGATATTAATAAGCTCCCTCCCATTATCTACAACCGAGGTGGGGAATGCAATAGCCTGGGGGCCGCGGCCTCAGGCGTGGGACCGTGGGATCCGCAGAAGGCCGCAGATGGCTGCAGCTAGAGCCCGTCCGAAAAGCCTGTTAGACCCCAACGAAAGGTCGCCATGGCCGGATTGGGAAGGACTCCCGCAGAGGGCGCAGAGGGCGCAGGTACGAGTACGAGTAGGAGTAGTAGTAGTAGGAGGAGTAGTAGTAGGAGGAGTAGTAGTAGGAGGAGTAGTAGTAGGAGGAGGAGCAGGAGGAGGAGGAGTAGGAGGAGGGGCACTGTACGAGAAGACGAGGCCTGCTTAAACGGGATATCTACATAATTCCCCTAAAAATGTAGGAGGCAGAGCATTGGTTCTACCCACCCCCAGAGGCAGGTCTAAAACGCCACCGCGCCCTCTGCGGGAGGCTCTCCGGGTGGTTGGGAACAGCATGTTGGTTAATCCGCTACCTTTTCGGACGACCTCCAGCTAGGGAAATCGGGATCGGGGCCGAATCCCATCCCGCGTCCTTTCGATCCCGATTTCGATTTCGAATTCGACAATGATTGGACGGATTGGACTGATTGCCGGGAGGCGACGCTTGAAGGGGCGCGGGTTATCGGACGACCTCCAGCGATTCTCCATTCCTTAATCTGTGATCATGCTGGTCCTCAGGATTTGCGGCTATTCATTGACAGGAGCGAGCCGACCTCGTATGAGGGTTATCGAAACGGTCGTTGCCTGGTAGACCAACCGGGTGGGAACATGATCTGAACGTTATGGACGAGGAGTCCTCCAAAATGTTGCAATCCAGATTTTCCGGATGGACGAGATTGGTCTCGTTAGGGTTGGCGTTTGTGCTCTGCGCATACGTGACAGTGCCCGTGCGGGCGAAGATGGCCGAAGTGCATGTAGATGGAGGCAACTCCGGCAACTATTCTCAGGTTCGGATCGGGGTTTCCTTTCCACTGGGTGAATCTGAGGCACCTTCGCGCCAGGCATCTTTGGCGGACCGTTTAAGCCAGGCCAACATGGGGGGGAAGCGGCAGTCCAAGTATTTCTGGATTGGCGTCACCACGCTCGCCGTGGCTGGGATTGTGATCGCGGCGATTGCCCTGACTGACGACGACGACGACGGCGGCTCACCTCCGCCTAAGAAGGATGACACGAACGGCACGGACGGTACAGACGGTACCGACGGCACGGACGGGACTGGTACCAACGGCACAGGAACCGACGGCACGGGTACCGATGGCACGGGCACGGACGGCACGGGTACCGATGGCACGGGCACGGACGGCACGGGTACCGATGGCACGGGCACGGACGGGACTGGGACGGACGGCACGGGTACCGGGACGGATACCACCGCCGGCCTTAGCTAGGGACGTTTTCAGTCAATTGCCGCCTGGAATCAGAGGTTGAGAGGGGACGTTTTCGCTTTCCTCTCGCCCTTTCCGTTTTCACGGACTGAATCCCTTTTCGCGGAGGGTCACGCTTTTTCGAGGATGAGCATGCATTTTTTAGATATTGAGAAGCTGTTGGAGATCTTTGAGGACGATCGGGAATTGATCGTAGATCTCGCGCAGATTTTTTTAGGCGAACTGCCGGAGCAACTTGCCGCGATTCAGGCGGCTATTGATGAGGGGAGGGCGGATCTCCTCAAGTTGGCGGCGCACGCGCTCAAGGGTGCTTCGAGCAATTTCCGCGTCGAGCAGGTGACCTCGAAGGCGTTGGAGCTGGAGATGTTGGGACGTGGTGGGACGACCGAGGGTGCGCAACCTGTTTTTGATGAATTGAAGGAACGGCTGACCCTTTTCATGGAAGACCTGTCCGAGTTGACACAATCGTCTTGATCCGGTGTGATGAACGGCGATGAACCCGAGGGAATACGATGGATGTGCCTGCCGGAATAGCCGCGCGATTTGGCTCGCTCGATGTCTTGGTACTGGTGATCTACCTGGCGGGTACGACCTATCTGGGATACCTGTTTCGGGCCAAGGACGCCACGATCAAAGATTTCTTCCTGGGTGGACGCAAGCTTCCCTGGCCGGCGGTCTGTGGTTCGATCATCGCGACCGAGGTGAGTGCCGTCACCTTTATCGGCGCGCCGGCGATCGTCTTCGCGGCGACCGGGAATCTGACCTACCTGCAGCTGGCTATTGGAACGATCCTGGCCCGGTTCATCATCGGATTCTGGTTTGTGCCGGCCTTTTATCGCAACGAGATCTACAGTCCTTACGAGTACATGGGTTCCCGGCTCGGTCCGGGCATGGAGCGGGTGACGACCGGGCTCTTTTTCTTGGGTGCGGTACTGGGGCAGGGGGTACGGGTTTACGCCACGGCCTTGGTTCTGGAGGTGGTCACCGGCTGGGGGCTGGAGCGCTCGATTTGGATGATCGGGATCTTTTCTATTGTCTGGACGTATGTGGGTGGGATTTCGACGGTGATCTGGACGGACGTGGTGCAATTCCTCCTGTTTTTGGTCGGTGGGATCGTGGCTCTGGTCTGGATCTTTGTGCACGTGCCGGAGGGTGCTTCCGGGGTTTTCCAGGAAGCCTTCGAGGCCGGCAAGCTTCGGCTCCTGAATCTCTCGACCGATCCGACGGTGACCTACACCCTTTGGGCCGGCTTGTTCGGGACGACCTTTCTGACGCTGGCTTCTCATGGCACTGATCAGATGATGGCGCAACGAATGTTCTGTTGCAGGGATGAATCGGCGGCTCGGAAGGCGATCATCGTATCGAGCCTGAGCCAGGGCGTGACCATTCTGATGATGTTGGTTGGTGTGGGACTTTGGGCATTCTACCGGCACTTCCCGTTGGAGCCGGGCGGGGCTGCCTGGGTGGCGGAAAAAGCGGATCGGATCTTTCCGATTTTCATCGTCAAGGAATTGCCCCCGGGTGTGACCGGTCTCATCATCGCGGGGATCTTCGCCGCGGCGATTTCAAGTCTGGATTCGACCTTGGCTGCCTTGTCGCAGACGACGGTGAATACCTTCTATCGCGGGTTCATTCGGCCGGACGCCTCGGAGCGGCATTACATCAAGGTGTCGCGCGGTCTGATCCTCTTCTGGGGCATCGCATTGTCGGGGATGGCCATACTCTGTTCCCGCGTGCGCCAGTATCCGGAGCTGATCGACCAGGCGCTGGCGATGACCGGGTACACCTACGGCGCGCTTTTGGGCGGTTTACTGCTTTCGTTAATGCCTTTGCGCGTAGACACCAGGGGCATGTATTTTGGTGTTCCGCTCTCGATCTTGCTGGTCTTCGGTCTCAGCTGGCACGGCCCCATAGCGCGTTGGTTCGTGCTTTGCAGCCTGGTCCTTCTGGCGGGGTTGGCAGTTTGGCAGCTGCGCCGCGAATGGCTTCCCTTGGCAACCGTCATGGTGTTTGCGGTCGTGGTTTATGTGGCCTCCTGGCATGTCCTCGGCTACGACGTGGAGGGGATGGCACGGCATATCCGAGTGGCCTGGCCATGGAACTACCCGTTGGGGTGTTTTGTGACTCTCACCTGTGGAATCCTCGTGGGGAGACGGTGTTCGAGCCATGCTACAGCAACGGACAGGTCGTGAAATGTGTCGGCGAAGTTTACTTTGCCGATGTCAGGTCCTATGTTAGTAAGCCCCTTCCATTGCACGAGGATGATCTGAGCCATACTTAAACAGGGGTGGCGGCCGTTCGGGCTCGAAATCGGAAGGACCGATTCCCGACGGGGGTATGGGATTTGTGAGACGCAAACAGGAAGCATATGAATAGACCCAAGAGAAGCAATCAGCGATCCAATGCGCGGCGCGGCGGCGCTGATCAGAAGCGGACCCCAAGGCCTGCTCCTCAGGAATCGACGGATACGTTGAAGGAAGAGCCGATCAAGATCGATGGCGTCGTGACCCAGCTGTTGCCGGGGACGATGTTCAAGGTGGACTTAGGCAACGGCCACGAGGTCTTGGCGCACATTTCTGGTAAAATGCGCAAGCACTTCATCAGGATCATGGTCGGCGACCGTGTCAGCATGGAAATGACCCCCTACGATATGACCAAGGCGCGCATCACCTACCGTCATAAGAACTAGGGCAGCCGGCAGGGCGTTTGCCGGAGTGTGTGGGGTCATTGTTGTGAAATTGTGATACGGTTCCCGTCCTGTTGAAGGTGCCAGCGCCGCTCGGTCACCTTTGAGAGGAAGCGCAAGTCATGACTGATCAACAGCAGTGCGCATGGGCAATCGCTCAAGGCCGATTCGAGGCACTCGATCGCCGGCAGATCGAGATGATTGGTCGGTTCGTCCATCACAATCAAGTACGGGTTGCGGATGACGCCCAGTGACAGCAGGACTTTCCGAAGTTCTCCAGGGGTTGCATCAAGATTGTGCAGCAGTCGCTCCGGTCTTGATCCCAGTGCGCTCACAACAGTCATGACTGTTCCCAGCCTGTCACGGGAAAGCAGGCGTACCTCCTCCATGATATTCCGAGTTTGTGCGAGATCGATCTCCTGCGGGAGGTAGACAATACGCTGCTCGGGGAGATCGATACGCTGCAGGATATATCGAATCAGGGTGCTCTTTCCCAATCCGTTTGCGCCGGTAATGGCGATTCGGTCGTCGCGAAGCAGGGCGAAATCAGGCACGTGCAGCGTTCTTGAACCGTCGAGCGGGACGATGTCGGCGGGGAGGTAGAGGAGCCGTCTGCGGGGTGAGACCGAGCCTTCCAGCCAGAAATGTGTTTTGTATTGTTTCTTGATTTTGATCGTGGAGATCTGGTCCTGCAGCTGCCCCACCCGACCGGTCAACTGAGCTGCAAGGCGCCCGGCCTTGCCGTCCTTTCCGGAGACGCGGGCCGCATCGATTTTGGCACGTCCGTCGCGATCGCCCTTGGCCAGGTGTCGTTTCGATCTTCGTTTGTCGGCGCTTGATGCTTTGACTTGTCGGCGTTGGGATTCACCCCGCAGACGTTCCAGTTGCTGCCCCAGCGCCTCACGCTCGGCCGCGATGCTCATGTCCTCGCGTTCGCGCTCGGCGGCGGCCTGCGAATAATTGCCGGACCGGATGGTTGCGTGGGGCGGATCGAGAAAGAGGCATTGTCGGCAAAGCAGATCCAGCAAATCGCGGTCATGGCTCACCAGCAATCCGAGTCCGTTGAAGGCACGCAGTGCATCCACCAGCAGCTCGCGGGCCGGGATGTCGAGGTGGTTGGTCGGTTCATCCAGCAGAAGAATATTCGGGTATAGTCCGAGGGCGACGGCGATTTGGGCGCGTTTTCGCTCGCCATGGCTCAGGGTAGGCCAGCGTTCCGCCCAATCCTCACCGATCTGCAGTTTCCCGCGTAGCACGCACACATCAGCCTCCAACGAGGCCAGAAAGGATGGCAATTGTTCCGGGGCATCATCGGTACGCTGCTCACAGAACACCAGTTGTCCGATTCGCTTGATTCTGCCTTGCTGCGGTTGAAGCAGTCCTGCAGCGAGCTTCATGAAGGTGGTTTTCCCTGTGCCGTTAGCGCCGATGATTCCGGTCCACCCCCTTTCCAGATGAACCGTTACATCCTCAAACAACCGGGATGTTGCTTGATCATAACCAAAAGAAACGTGCTGAAACGATAATGACATGGTTGACCTCCGGGCATGTGAAGGGCGGTCATGCGGGCGGTCCCGGTCCCATGGCGGGTTGAAGACCCGGCGATCCCCAAAATGGAAGCCGAATGGATGACTCATGAGCCACGGAAGCAGAACACACCAACCGTTGGATCTTGTTGCAAGGATCCAGCAGGGACCACGAAGATTACGTGATGGTTCTATTCCGTCAGTTTCTCAAGCGTCTTCCTCCAGCAATAACGTTCGATCATGAACTTGGTAGCATCCGCCGAGTTCGGCGTCAAGGTCGGTGGCCTTCGGCCGGCGGGCAGCGGTGAGTGAGGTTCGATCCGCAGATTCCGCAGATGTCCGCAGATTCCGGATGAGGGGAATTGTCGAGGAAATCGAGGGATTTGATGGAAAGCGTGATTCGGCGTGGAGCCCCTGCGTGCAAACGTTCCCATGTCCCCTTCACCGGCAGCGGACCTCTATTTCCTTTCCTCTTTCTCGTGGGCCCTGGAGATGTGGTAGTGCAAATAGACTTCGTCTCCGACGACTTCCGTTGATTTCAGGGTGGCGTGGCGGGTGAGGTCTTCAGAAAAGCCGGGGCCGTCGACGGGGGTCTTGGCCGAGGCGCCACCGAAGATGAGCGGAGCGATGGTGAGGTAGAGCTCGTCGACCAGTTCTTCTTGGAACATGAAGAAGTTGAGTGTGGGACCGCCTTCGCAGACGGCTGAGCGCACCTGGTATTCGGAATAGAGAATTTCGAGCATGGTGCGCAATGGGACCCGATCCTCGCCCATGATAAAGAGCCGGCCGTTGCTGGGGCGGACGGCGGTTTCGATCGAAGTACGCCACTCTTTCGGGGTGGAGTTCGAGGCAAAGACGAGGATGGGGGATGCGTTACTGGAGAAGGGGCGGGCGTCGGGGCGGAGGCTGCCGGTAGCGGAGAGGATGACACGGATGGGCTGTTCGGGCTTTCCGTGCTGGGTGCGCGATTGGCGCAGTTCCGGTGTGTTGATGAGCATGCGCGGGGTATCGATGGCCACGGTGGTGGCGCCCATGATGAGGGCGTCGGCCCGGGCGCGGATTTGGGCCATGCGTTGTTTGTCGTGATGGCTGGTGAAGACCGCACCGGTGCGGTCGATGGTGCTGACCTTTCCGTCCAGGGTCATCGCCATGTTCATGACCAGGTGTGGAAGCAAAGGAGTTGGTGACTGCATCGGTAGGTTCCGTTCCACTTTGGGTAGGGGGGGAGGCCGGGGTCATGGCCAAGAAAAGAGCCGTTACCCTTGAGGCGACAAGGGCAACGGCCGTAGCGAAGGTCATGGATCTGAATACGGAGGCGTTGGAGGGCGCGTGCTGGTTGGCTGATGTGGAGGGGACGGATTAAAGGTTTTCCTCATCCGATTCAGCGTCGTCCGGATCGAGAGTGGCGTCGTCCTCAATCGGCTCCTTCTTGGTCGGCCTCGCGAGCCCCATCAAAACCGCGCGTTCCGCGGGGTCGGTATTCTCTTCCAGGTTCTGAATCTTGTATTTCACCACGCTGCCCATTTCGGCCAGGGTGGTGTTCTCGAGGTAGTTTTCCAGATGCTTGCGCACGCTCATCCAGAGGTCATGCTGAGGGCATGGTGTCTCGTCACAGCAGCGCAGGTATCCAACGGCGCAGCGGTTCATAAACTCGAGGCCGTCGACGATTTCCACAATCTCGGCGGCGGTGATCTCCTCGGGCGGACGTGCAAGGACGAAACCCCCACGGGGCCCTTTTTTCGAGAGCAGCAATCCTCGTCGAGACAGGTCCTGCAGGATCTTGGCAAGGAAGTGGAATGGGATGTTTTCGGTTTCTGCGAGGGTTTTGGCAGAGACGGGACCCTCGCCGAAGTGCAAAGCCATTCGGGTCAATGCACGTATTGCGTATTCACATTGGCTACTGTACAGCATGTGGTGCGCTCGCTGCTGGAGGTGTTGAGTAACAGAGTTTTCATTCTAGTAGTGTGAAATAATTGATACTTTGTCAAGGGATTCCCATGCATTATTCTTGCCTGACCATTTGTTTCTGAGGGATAATAAGGTAGGCCCGCGGAGTTCCCCGAGGTTGGGTGCGACGTGAGGTTCATGACATTGGGACCGGTTGGACTGATCGCGGCTTAGGGCGATTCGTATTGAAGGGGAGTCGTTATGGAGCGGGAGACATCGCAAATGCCGCCTGGGCGGTGGATGGCGGCGGGGGCGGGGCCGATGACCCTGGCGAACAAGCTCACGCTGGTGCGTTTTCTCTGCATTCCGATCCTTGTGATCGCGCTCTTACGGCAGCGCGAGATTGATCCGGAATTTCGTGCGCCCTGGATCTGGACGGCCTTTTTTGCCTTTGTCGCGGCGGGTGTAACCGATTTCCTGGATGGGTATCTTGCGCGCAAGCGGGGCGAGGTCTCCCGGCTCGGCGCTTTTCTGGATCCGCTTGCGGACAAAGCGCTATCGATCACGACCGCTCTGTTGCTTGCCTTGGACCCCACCGGCGGGTTTGTCCACATTCCCTCTTGGTTCCTGGGGCTGCTTTTGGTGCGGGAGGCGATTGTCGTCTGTGGAAGCATTGTCTTGCATTTGATGGGGGGACTCTATGCGCCGCGTCCGCACTGGACCGGTAAGGCTGCCAGCGGCTTGACGATGGCCGTGTTGGCCTGGATTCTTGCATTTCGCAGTGGAACGACGCTTTCCAACCTTGCACCGGTCTTGATTTGGATCGATGCAGGTCTGATTGTGGTCTCCGGTTTTCGCTATTTATGGATGGGGTTGATGTATTTGCAGGCCTTGGATGAGGGGCGTGGAGAGCTCGATCGGGAATCGGATGCTTCCGTTCCCGCCTCGGGTTTCAGGCCGGAAGGAAAGGTTGAAGAATGAGGAAATTCAGGGCCAGGCGCCAAGTGCGGACGGTGCGGGAAGAGTGGATGCACGATCGGGAGCTGCCGCGCGTGGCGTTGGTGGGTCGCCCGAACGTCGGCAAGAGTGCTTTGTTCAATCGGATCCTAGGCAGCCGCGAATCGATCGTGCATGAGGAGAGCGGAGTGACCCGTGACCGGGTGGAGCGTTGGGCGGAGTGGCAGGGACGCAATTTCCGGATTGTGGATACGGCCGGCATGAACGCACCGGGTCAGGAGGACTCCACGCTGCCTGCCCAGATACAGGAGCAGGTCCGCTGGGCGATCGAGACGAGTGATGTCTTGGTACAGGTGGTGGACGTCACGGTCGGTGTGACACCCTTGGACGAGATGGTGGCCGCCTTTCTTCGCCGTGCGGGAAAGCCGGTGGTGGTAGCGGTCAACAAGGTCGACCATCATGGGCGTGCGGATGGGGAGTTGGATTTTTTGCGCCTGGGATTGGATCCGCTGATGTCGACCTCTGCGCTGCATGGCGGTGGAGTGGCGGAGCTCCTGGATTGGATCGTGAAGCACCTACCTGCCCCGACGGAGCAGGATTCTTCCGAGGCAGCCACTGTGGTGGAGGATTCCGACGAGGGTTGGGATCAGGCGGATGAGCCGCTCGACGAGAGCGAGGAAGAGTCCGTAGAGGATTGGGGTGACGAGAGCGACGAAGGTGACGAGGGGGATGCTTCGGAGGAATGGGACGAAGAGTCCGAGGATTCCGCTCCTGAACCACGCCGCCGGTTTCAGCGACGGGAAGGGCCGATCAAGTTGGTGGTTGTCGGGCGTCCGAATGCGGGTAAGTCTTCCTTGATCAATGCACTGGTCCAGGATTCCCGTGTTTTGGTCAGTGAAGAGCCGTGCACGACTCGGGATGCGATTGACGTCCCCCTGCAGGTTGAACGCGACGGTCAGATTCAACGCTATTTGATGATTGATACGGCGGGCTTGCGACGGACCGCGAAGATCTCACAGCCGGTGGAGTATTACGGGAGCCGCCGCACCCAGGAGTCGTTGAAGCGTGCGGATATTGCACTGCTGGTTCTCGATGCTGACGACGGGATTACCCGGCAGGATCAGCGGATTGCCCGGATGATCGCCGACTACGGAATCGGTTGCGTGATTGTGTTCAACAAGTCTGACCTGTTGACGGATCCTGGGCGCAAGCGCCGCCTCGACGGGTTCCTGAAGCGTCAGCTCCCATTTCTCTCGTTTGCGCCGAACGTGCTGATATCCGCGAAGTTCTCTCGGAATCTCGATGTGCTGTTGGATGCGGTCGCACGGGTGGGCGATCAGATCGACCGGCAGATTTCGACACCGGAATTGAACCGTCTATTTGAGCGTGCGATGCAGCGCTATCAGGCGCCGATGGTCTATACCGGGCGGCAATCGAAGAGCTCGACAGGGCGCTATCGTCAGATGCCGAAGGTCGCGAAGATCTACTATTCCACGCAGGTCAGTACCCGGCCGTTGCGGTTTCGCTTGTTTGTGAACGACCGCCGTGCCTTCAGCGACAACTACATCAGCTATCTCACCCGTTGTCTTCGCGACGATCTGGGCCTGGAGGGCGCCCCTGTTTTTCTGCATCTCAGCAATCGCAAGAGGGAGCGGGAGGAGTCCTGAGGCCGGGGTAGCCAGGCCGTCCCGGCCTGGTGGGATTGCGGTATGGCCCTAGGGCATGGCGCCCCCACTCAATCGAAATCGAAATCGGGATCCGGATCGGGATCGGGATCGGGATCGGGACCTATGGAAAGGCTGCGGCCTCATGGATTGTTGCTCCCGAAACGTACACGTCCACAGCGAAGTGGTACACGTTCCCGTTCACGAGGTTCCCGTACACGAGGATGCGAGGGAACCCGGTTTTCGACCGGGCGAGTGGGGGATGGGGACGAGTACGAGTACGAGTACGAGTAGGAGTACGAGGTTATCGAGGAACACGAGGGCCTTTGGGCAGGCAGAGGTCGTCGGAAAGGGTGCGTTCCTTTGGGCGCCACTTCCAGAAAAAAGTTGCCCATCAGTCCGATCAGTCCGATCAGTCCGATCAGTCCGAGATCGAAATCGAAATCGGGATCGATGGGACGCGTGATTCGGCGTGGAATGTTCGTGTTCGAACGTCCATTACCCCGACGCCGCCTCAACGTCCGCGTGCTCACGCTCCCAGCCAAAGCTCCAGCCACAGCGGCCCGCCGCCCCGCCCTCTGACGGCTTAGAATAGGGTGTAGATGAAGGGTGCCGCGCCGGTGGATGCGAGGATGACGAGAATTCCGAACAGGAGCAGGACGAGCACGATCGGTGTGAGCCACCACTTCTTGTTGTTGCAGAAAAAATCCCAGAATTCACTGAAGAACCCTTGGGAGCCCGATTCCACCTGTTTTTCGAATTCGGTTTTGGGTGTTGGGTCTGGTGTCATGAGGGGATTCCTTAAAGGGGTGCTGTTTGGATCAAGCGATCAGTATTGGTGAAAGTAGCGTTGGACGTCCTTGAACGGCTGATGCGGGATCCAGTAGGAGCTTTGATCGGGCAGGAATGTGCGGTGCATGGGGTCATAGCGGAACAGGCGCAGGAGCAATCCAATCGGGGTGAGGATAACGAAAAAGATGGCGATCATCAACAGGTTGGAGATGACGGCACCGATCGGCAACGCGATTGCCATGAGGACGATGTAGACGGGGAGCACGGCCTTGGGAGCGCATTGGCCGAGGAGGCAGACTCCCGCGCCGATGGCCCAGGTCCAGTACGCGACCCGCCAGGAGAGGCCCCATTTGTAGTGAAGGATCAGTCCGAACAGGAGGGCGAAGATCAGGGCGAATCCGGCGAACTGCCGCAGCATACGGGAGCTGGGATGCCAATCGACTTCGAGTAGTTTCATGGGGTGATCTCTGGGTTGGGCAAGGGGGTAGAGGCTCGGGTTCGATGCTGGTTGTGCCGGGGTTAATCGAGTTCGAATTGGGCCAGGTAATCGTCGCGTTGGTGATCGACCGCGTTGGGTTGGTCTTGTTTCCGCAGGAGGAAGTTCTCGATGACGAGGGCGTCCATATTGGTCGCCATGAAGCAGCGGTAGGCGTCTTGTGGGGTGCAGACGATCGGTTCGCCCCGGACGTTGAAACTGGTGTTGATCAGGAGGGGGCAGCCGGTCTTTTGCTCAAACCGCTGGATCAGGCGGTAATACCGTCCGTGTCGCACGGGATCGACGGTTTGGACTCGCGCGGAGTAATCGACGTGTGTGACCGCGGGGATTTCGGAGCGCAGTGCCTTGAGTTTATCGAGTCCTTGCAGATGCCCATCTTCCGAGGGTGGGGTGCGTTTGGACTCCTGCACAGGTCCGACCAGCAGCATGTAAGGGCTTTCGGCTGTGGGGCCCAAGTCGAAATATTCGGCGCAGCGTTCCTGGAGGACAGAGGGTGCGAATGGACGGAACGATTCGCGGAACTTGATCCGCAGATTCATTGTGGACTGCATTTTCTCGCTGCGCGGATCCCCCAGGATGCTACGGCTGCCGAGTGCTCGGGGGCCGAACTCCATGCGGCCTTGCATCCAGCCCACGACCTGTTCCTGAGCGAGCGTGTCGGAGACGGCCTCGATCAGGTCCTCTTCCTGTTCAAAGGCTTGGTAGTGAGCGCCGGCCTTGTCGAGGAACTCCTGAATCTCGGCGGCTTGGAAGTGGGGGCCGAGGAGGGTGCCGGTCTGACTGTCATGCGGCTGTGGGGTGCGTGCATTTTCCAGCAATTGGTGCCAGATAAAGAGGGCGGTTCCGAGTGCGCCGCCGGCGTCGCCGGCGGCGGGCTGAATCCAGATCTGTTCGAACGGGCCTTCCCGCACGATGCGTCCGTTACCGACGCAATTCAGGGCGACACCGCCGGCGAGGCAGAGGTTACGCATTCCGGTCTCCCGGTGGATATTCCGGGCGATCCGGAGCATGATCTCCTCGGTCACGTCCTGAATCGATGCGGCGATATCCATTTCACGCTGGGAGAGCGCGGATTCACGGGTCCGCGGCGGACCTCCGAACAGGTCGTGAAACCGGGGACTGGTCATGGTCAGCCCCTGGCAATAGTTGAAGTAATCGAGGTTGAGCCGGAAGGAGCCGTCTTCCTTAAGATCGAGCAAGTGGTCGAGGATCTTTTGGGCATAGATCGGCTGCCCGTAAGGCGCGAGCCCCATGAGCTTGTATTCGCCGGAATTGACCTTGAATCCGCAGTAGTAGGTGAATGCGGAGTAAAGCAGGCCGAGGGAGTGGGGGAAGTGAAGTTCCTTTTGGAGTTCGACCCGGTTATCCCGTCCTACACCGATGCTGGTGGTGGCCCACTCGCCGACGCCGTCCAGGGTGAGGATGGCGGCCTCTGAGAAGGGTGAGGGAAAGAAGGCACTGGCGGCGTGGGACTCATGGTGCTGGGTGAAGACGATCCGCTTTTTGTACCGTCCGCCGAGGCCCTTACGGATCAGGCGAGGCAGGTGCAGCTTCTGGCGTAACCAGAGTGGCATGGCCTGGCGAAAGGAGGGATAGCCGGCGGGTGCGAAGGCGAGATAGGTTTCCAGGAGGCGCTCGAACTTGAGCAAGGGGCGATCATAGAAGCCGACGTAATCGATCTGTTCGGCATCGATCCCGGCCTCGGCGAGGCAATAGTCGATGGCGTTCTGGGGGAAGGCGTGATCGTGCTTGATGCGGGTGAAGCGTTCCTCTTGTGCTGCGGCGACAATGGATCCGTCGATGACGAGGGCTGCGGCAGAATCGTGATAGTAGGCGGAGATGCCGAGAATCGTTGTCATATGTAGATCCGAGGTCGGTGTGAGGAGGGCGCCATCCAAACAGGGTGGGAAAGCGAAGAAACTATACCGCCAAGGTGTTGGGCTTTCAACGGGGAGAAGGGTGGGAATAGGGTGGGCGAGGAATGCAGAAACGTTGGGGCTGTTTTTTGCATCGGTCTTGGTCTACGGAAACCGGAAAACCCGGGAATTTCCCCAAGAGCCTGGATCAGCGCCTGGATCCTATCCACTCGCATAACCAGGTTGAAAACGCCTTGGCGCCTCTGCGCCTCTGCGCGAGTTCTC
>CALLYA010000074.1 GCA_937875495.1 uncultured Verrucomicrobiota bacterium | reverse complement strand
CAACCTCGCCAGTGGTCTCTACCGATATTCTCTCCCCACGTTCACCATAGGCATAGTTGTATTGGGATAAAATATTTCCATTGACCTTATTTTCCACCCGTGTCAACAAAAGTCGACTTTCACTGGGAGTATTAAAGGTACGCGTGGTGGTTAAGGTCGAGCCACTGGTTGTCGGGTATTTGATCGTTTCCACCATGTCGGTGCCGCTCTTATACCCATAGTGGAATCCATTCCCCCCTCCTGTATTGACCGCGCTGAAACGGCCTGTTGTTTCGTCATATGCGTAATCTACGGAGAAGATGTTTTGACCGGACTTAATTACATCCAATCCGGCTTTTCTACCAAAGCTGTCATAGGAAGAATTCAGAGCTACGGATTGAGCGTAAAAATTCCCCGAAATCGTTTCCGATGTTGGTAGAAGGTTGGTGTAGGAAAATGTATGGGTTCCGGCCGCATCATTGATTGTGTACACCAGTCCGGCCCGATTATAGGTGTAGCTCACGTCTGATATGCCACCATCTGGGTAATCGACCGTATGCAACTCTCCGCTGTTGGCTCCAGAGCCTCCGTAATAAGCACCCACGTAGGTGTAGTTTGTGGTTCCTCCGCGGGCCCAGGTTCGGGATTTGAGCTTTCCATTTCCCCAATAGGTATATGTTACAGCTTTGTTGGCGGCATCCGTTTTGGCAGTCAATAGGCCTGTGCCCTCGTCATACGTCCACGTGGTGGTATCCGCAGTTCCTGGGGTAGTAGGCCAATTCACCCCATTCCAACCTGTCCCCCCTCGGAATGTCTGCATTTGAATCATTCGCCCCCAGTCGTCGTATGCATACTCCACGGGATACGGAACATCCCCCCAGGTGCGCCAGAGCTCTCCGCGGCTGGTATAGGCATACCTGGTGCAAAGCGGAAGTGATTCGTCCGCAGGGTTGGGGGTTCGTTTTTCGATGAGTCGTCCACTGTCGTCATACACCAGCTCAGTGCAGTTGTTGGCTGCATCTCGGGTTTCAACGATCCTTCCCGCATGATCGTACGCGATTTGGCTGGTTACCAAATTGGTGCCACTCCCGATGTTCTCCTGAATCTTGCGGCCCAAGCCGTCGTAAACATACGAAGTTCTCACCTCGGTTTTGCTGGTTTGCTCCTGGACCAATCCGTTCCGAATAACGGTACTTTCCACGCTGGTGGAGTCCGGATACGAGACCGTTCTTGTGATGATGGGAGGCGTATCTACTGAAGCATCCACAGAAACAAATGTTTGTTTTCCCCATCGGTCCTCCTCGATGGCAACCACGCCGCGTTCCGCTCCACCCAGGCTCACACGGTTATAGCTTCTTGAGAGCACCAGTCTCGTGTACCCTTGGTCAGGATCATCGGTGTATATCGCACTTTCATGTACTTTAAACCAGGCATTGGTGACGTATTGGTAACTCGCCTCTGTTTCACTGATCCGATCACTGATGGAACTTTCCAGCAGGCCTGGAATACCATCAAGATCTTGACCAGCCCATTTCCTTTGCCCCATAGGCCCGTATGTATAGAGAATCGGTTCTTCCCCGGTTTTGCTCTCCTTGATTAAAAGTCCCCTGCCATCATAGAAGAATTCATCGACCAAGGTCGTACCGAACCCGGGCCGTTCCACCCGCGATCTCCTGCCCAGGAAATCATTATATGTGCGAACGACCACTGACGAATCGATCTTCCCGGAAATCTCTTCGCTGAAGGGTAGCCCCGAGTCAAGTCCGTACTGGTAAAAGCGATCGACCACCGCAGAGCCCGTGACGGATGAAACCTGGCCATCGAGGTAGAAGCTGGTCCGCTCTTTTGCACCATTGGGAAGGGTTTTGATCTGCACACCGCCCGGGATGTTGTCTTCATATGTAGTGTGTGTTTCAGCCCCTTCCGGATCTGTATACAAAACCAAGCGTCCGGCGGGATCATACTCCCAGGTTTTTTCAATTAGAATGGTAGGATTACTCAAATCATCCTGTTGTGTCCTTCTAATCAATCTGCCCGCGCCGTCATATAACGATTCGATCACTTGTTCCAGTTGGGCAGGATAAGAACCCTGAAGCGAAATCCCATGTTTTCTCTCTACTGAAACCCGCCCGGCGGCATCATGAAGATATTCGGTCTGAATTCCGTTCCCGTCAAAATGGGTTCGACCGCAACAAGATGACCAGATCTGAGATTCTGTTGTGCCGTTTTGGTATGAGCGAGTCACCCAGCGTCCCAGTGGGTCGTATGTGGTAACGACCCAATCGGCTAGATCGTATCCTTGATCAAATCCGCTTTCTGTTGCTGGGACATATTGGCCATTCGTGCCTTGGTAAATCAAAATACGTCGCTCAACTTCTCTCCCACCTGGATCAAGGATTCGGATCTCTCTGGATGTCTCCTTCTGAAGGACTTCGTTTGAGCTGGTTCCATGTGTGATCGTCTGTTTGACAAAAAGCCCGGTCCACGAAGAATTAAAGACACCGATTGTTCCTGGGGCACCGACATAATCCCCTTTCTCCCACTCGTAGAAGGTCCTTCTGCCGTCCGGATATGAAACAGACACAATCCGTTGCGGATCATCTTCATTGTAACATGTTCGGGTGATGAGGTTGCCCACGTCGTCCCAGTCATTGGTGCTGGTGGCGCAGCGCTGTTCTTCTATTGCAATGTATTTCCTACCTGTTTGGTTGGGCTCGTACGCATAAAGGGTTCTTGATATGCAATTGGTTCCAATGAAAACGCAGACCTCCCTGGGCTTATCGATAAATGAGCTCACATCGTCCTCAATATCATTACTACTGTAGCCAAACAGAGAGATTTCCTCTAACGTTCCATCCCCGTAAGGGCGCCTGATTTCTGAAAGGCGCCCTAATGAGTCATAATCGTATGCCTCATATAACCCATTGGGGTATTGCACACTCTTTAGTTTTCCGTACCTGCGATTGGGCGATGGAGAGGCCTGGTCTGAAAGATAATACTGCCAAGTAGTCGTCAAACCTGCGCCCAGTGGGTCAAGCACCTCACAAATCAACCTTTCGCCCCAACGGAATTTCTGATAGGTTCGATCAACAACGGGGTCGTCATTTGGATCTGTGTCATCGCTGTAGCGCGAACGTTCTCTTACAATACGGATTGGATCCCCCTGCTGACTCAATTGTTCCTGAATAATTTCGTGGTGGTGTCCACCTCCTGATATTGGGTCCATAAACCGCAGGCGCCACTCACCTGTACTGACCTTCGTACACATGATGGTTTGAGTCGTCAAACTCTCATTGATCTCACCAGGATGGTTCCTGACTGTCCTGATAATGGAGAGGGTGTCATCAACGGTATCAAAGCCCATTTCCACCTTGGCAAACCAAGGATCGGGCGGCTCCAGTGAATCAGGAGAATAGAACTCCACCAGGGAGCCACCATTTTTCACCAGAACAATTGCCTCATCTGTCGTCATGCCTATAAGTTGGGAGACTTCTACAGCCCGATCGGCTCGCTCATCGGAACTGACTGTGTACCAATGTTGAAGGTCTAAGGGCGGCAGGGCATCGAACGATGGATCGGTGCGAACAACGATCTTGTCAGCAACTGAATGATTATTGGAGTGGCCGGAATTGAATTCCATTCGCATCCCGTCATCCAGAAATACCGATACACCGCCTACACTGGCACAATCCATGCAAAGAGAACCGGCACCACAGCATCCACCAGAATCCGGTTGGACATCAGCTGGAAAGTCCGGAGCATGAATATGGTAGACTTCTCGACCGTCATATACTCGATCACAATCGAATGCAGGCCAAATATCGACAATTTCTGCTTCCAGTCCTTCTCGGTAAGCCGCGCGGATAACTTGGCATGCCTCACCTGCAGGATAGCTTATTGAAATTGAACCAGTAAAGTATACTTTTGCCAAAAAATGTACGGTCGAATGTTCGCACATTTTTTGATAACAAAATTCATCGCAGGCTGTATACAAACCATTCTCATTCTTGTAAGAATCGTGAAGGTAGAGACAACCTGGATTTGAAGAAACCGGGCTTTGATAAAATGGTGCAGTTCTTTCATCTTCATCATCATGAATTTGACCAAAACAGGGGCATTTTTTCATTAAATATGTTGGCCCCCCTCCTCCTCCGACATACAGTGACGTCCCCCCTGGATTTGCCATTTGCGGAATCCGGGCCCTGACCAATAGAAAAACATATTGCCCGACAAGCTCCGGTGCCTCAATATCGATGCTTTTGCTGTATAAACTTGAATCATAGTGGGCAATGACTCTTAACCCCTTTGCTGCGTCAAGGGAGTATCCTTGGTCTGGGTCCGGAGGGGCTGCGGTGGGAGCACTCGTCGAGTCCCATGGTATCGTTCCCTCCTCAATTTCCTGAGAATCGGAAAACCCATCCCCGTCGGTGTCGCTCAAGTACCAGCTGGTTTCTCCTGTACTTGCCAGGCCATCCCCGTTGGTATCCTCATCGGCATCGGGCAGACCATCTGCATCGGT
>CALLYA010000073.1 GCA_937875495.1 uncultured Verrucomicrobiota bacterium | reverse complement strand
CCAACCAGCAAAGGAATCGATTCCGATCCCGATTCCGACCCCGATTTATGCAATGATCTGACTGATCAGTAGCCATTGTCTGGTGGTGACGCCTTAAGGAGCATGCCTTTTCGGATGACCTCTAGATATTCCGATCCAGCAGACCAGGGCCGTCTCTGAAGACGGCTCCGATGCCGCAGCATATCCATCTCCCTAGACATCTCTGCCTCCTCTGCGTTCTCCGCGGGAGTCCTTCCCCTCCGGACCCGGAGACCTTTCGTTGTGGCCCAATGAGGTTGTCGGACGGACCCTTGCTTCTGAGTTGGGGTTGGGAAGCGGGTGATTGCATTTTGATTTCCCGTTCGCCGTGCCATCGCAACCCACAGGGAGCAAGAGTCCGTGGGGAGAGGGAGCAGGCAATTGCGACCTCCCGGTGAGGAAGACTGGAATAGTCAGATGCCCGTGATACACTAGGCGTCTGTTCCTGAACCGGTCCGATTCGGTTCCAGGGGCGACGAAGAACCTTTCGACGAACCGACCCTGGATTCGAGCGGGCACCCAAAACCATGCAATCACGGCTCAACAGCTGGCGCGAAAAGACGGAACAATATGTGCTCGGAGTGATTGCAGGGCGGGATTCTTCCCGCCCGGCGGCCGTCCTTCGGGGCGCCCTTTTCGGGCTGTCCAAGGTGTATCAGGGAGCTGTCCTCCTGAGAATCTGGCTCTACACCCAACGCCTGTTTCGGCACCACACCCTCGGCTGCCAGGTGGTCAGCATCGGCAACATGACCGTCGGAGGAACCGGTAAGACGCCTGTCGTGGAGGTCTTCGCCAGGGAATTGCAGCGCAGTGGGCGACGAGTGGCCATTCTGAGCCGCGGGTATCGGAGTGCAAAGGTTCCGTGGGCGAAGCGGACCTGGGACAGCGTGCGCGGGAAGCGGGATCCCAACGCTCCGAAGGTCGTATCGGACGGTGATCGGTTGCTCTTGGATTCGGAACATGCAGGCGACGAGCCATACATGTTGGCGGCCAATCTTCCGGACGTTGTCGTCCTGGTCGACAAAGACCGCGTGAAGAGCGGCAGCTATGCGATCAGTGAATTCAAAGCCGACACCCTGATTCTGGACGACGGATTTCAGTATCTTGCCCTGAAACACCGCCTGGAGATCGTCTTGATCGACAAGAACGACCCGTTCAACAACGGGCATTTGTTGCCACGCGGACTGCTGCGCGAGCCACCGAGTAATCTCAGGCGTGCCGATTATATTTTCATCACGAAGTCCGACGGCGGCGATTCCAGCAAGCTGCGCAGCCAGATCCGGCAATACAACCGACACGCGGAAATCATTGAGTGCACCCACTCTCCGGCCTATCTACAGGACGTCTTCACGGGTGAGCGATTTGGATTGGACGAGCTCCAGGGCAAGAAATTGACCGCCGTTTCGGGCATTGCGCAGCCGCTCGGATTCGAGAAATCGTTGGAGGAGATGGGCGCGACCATTTTGTATCGAAAGCGTTTTGCCGATCACCACCGATTCACACAACAGGAGATCATCGACGTCATCAACCGTAGCATCCGCTGTGGGGCTGACATGATCATAACGACCGAAAAAGACGCTGTACGCTTTCCCAAAATCGACCGGAGGGATTTACCGGTCTATTATCTTCGGGTCGAGATTGAAATCATCAGTGGTGCGGAGGATTTTCAAGATTGTGTGTCCAGGATCTGCTTTAACTGATGCCCTTCAGGTCAAACCCGGGCAGTTTACACTGAGCATGGCCATTCCTCCGATTCGGGAGGGGCGGCTGGCTGTTCGTGTGCCCAATTGGCTTGGGGATTCGGTGATGGCGATTCCGTCGATTCGCGGACTCGCAGAGGCCTTTCCTGAATTGCAGGTGGAAGTCTGGTGCCGGCCTTACCTGGCCGATTTGTGGCGAATGGTCCCCGGAGTGGAACAGGTCTTCGAAGCGGAAGACAAAGGTCTTTCAGGGCCGTTTCGAATAGCGCTGCAATTGCGCAAGCGCCGCTATCAGGCGGCACTCCTGATGACCAAGAGCTGGAGGACCACGCTCGGCGTGGCCATGGCGGGCATCCCGGTTCGTATCGGGGATCGCCAAGGCGAGAGCCGCTTTTTGCTGACCCGCACCGTGGACGTCCCACGGAACGGCCACCAGGTCGACCGCTATCTCGCCCTTGCCTCCGCCCTTGGGGCGGACCTCCAATTGCGCCCCCGCGGAAATCTGCGTATCCCGCCACCTACACTCAACAATATCCTGGACCGTATGAACGGCGTGGTGCCGATGGCCGGCTCGACCGGTGCATGGGTGGCGATCCACCCAAGCGCAGCCTTCGGGAATGCAAAGCGTTGGCCACAGGACAGATATGCGATCCTATCTGAAACCCTGGTCCGCAAGCACGGCGTGCGCGTGGTCTTTATCGGCGCACCGAACGAAGAGGAGTGCGGTCGGTTCCTGGCGGAGCACATGGACCGTCATTGGCCGCATGGGCAATGGGGATTGAACCTCGTCGGGAAGACGACTTTGCCCGAATTGGCGGCTGTCATCGGACAGTGCGACCTGGCCATCGGCAACGACAGCGGCCCGATGCATCTGGCCAGCGCCATAGGCACTCCCGTGCTCACCCTTTTCGGTCCGACCAAATCCGAGGAAACAGGGCCTTGGGGGGAGGTCGGAGAGGTCATTGATTTAAAGCTCGACTGCGCGCCTTGTATGCGAAGGGAGTGCCCGCTGGATCACGGCTGTATGCTTGGTATCACGCCCCAGATGGTGGTGGATAGGGCGCTTCGCATCCTCGCCCAATCCGGTGCGCCAAGGGCGAGATGAACGCCCTCGCCAGGATCCCAGCAAGGCGCGATCGTCCAGGTTGGAGACAGCAGCCGGGAGCGCTCACCGGCGAGCCGATCGCTCATTACCCGAGATTACCGAACATGCTCCGAAGAAAGTATTCCCCAGATTCCCCCCTCGCCATCGATCAGGGCGAGGCGATGCGGATTCATCCGATTTCGGTCTGCATTACCGCCGGCAATGAGGAAAAGATGATCCGTGACTGTCTCGAAAGCATTCGCTGGTGCGACGAGATCATTCTCGTCGATAGCGAAAGCACAGACGCGACTCGGGAAATCGCAGCGGAATATACGGACAAGGTCTTTATCGAGCCTTGGCGGGGATATATCCGATCCAAGCAGTTCGCGGAAAAACAGGCTACGCACGAGTGGATCCTCTTTCTGGACGCCGACGAACGGGTCAGCCCCGCTTTGCGCGCCGAAATCGAACGCGAACTCTCCCATGAAGATGTCCCCTGCAACGGCTATGAGTTTCCCAGGATCGTCTTCTATGTCGATCGCTGGATCCGCCGTGGAGACTGGTATCCCGATCTGAAACTGCGGCTCTATAACAGCAGCTTCGGGAAGATCGCGGGCCAGGAACCACATGACCGGATCAAGGTCCGAGGACAGGTCGGCCGCCTTAAGGGTCCGATCCTGCACTACACCTACGCCAACATTCATTCCCAGCTCGACCGCGCTAACCACTTCAGCTCGATTTCCGCTCGGGATATGTTCGAAGCTGGACGCAAATTCCGCTGGTTGGACCTGATGTTCCGTCCCTTGCATCGCTTCATCCGCTGCTACTTTTTCAAACTCGGCTTCCTGGAGGGAATGCACGGCTTGATCATTTCAGTGGTCTCGGCGCATACGACGTTCGTGAAGTATGCCAAATTGTGGGAACTTCACCGCGTGCAGGGCCCCAAGCGTGCAGGGAAGAAACTGGACATCCCACCGCCGCCCCCGCCGCCACGCATCACTTAGTCGGTCGCCTCTATGTCAGCCTTGGAATCTTCGCCGGAAGAATCAAATTCGGCGGTGCGCCCCTCGGGGTTTGCACGCGCCGCCTCCCTGGTGGGACTCGGAATCTTTTCCAGCCGCACGGTCGGACTGGCTCGCGACATCATCACCGCCTCGCTGATCGGTACGACCGCCGCCGCCTCCGCTTTCTCCATCGCCTTCACCATTCCGAACCTCTTCCGGCGCTTGCTGGGGGAGGGCGCCTTAGCAGCGGGCCTGGTCCCCTTTTTCGCCGAAGAGCTGGCCAAGGGTAATCCCCGGAATGCGTGGAGTAAGGCCGGCAAGGTACTATCCGTCGCCGCCCTGATCCTCCTGCTGCTCACCCTGGCCGGGATGCTGATTTGCTGGATCGGCACGGGGCTGACCGTGCCTGGGACTCGGTTGTACATGGTCTTTGCATACGCCTTCGGACTCTTGGCATACATGCCGATGATATGCCTGGTCGGACTTTCAATGGGGTTGCTCAACGCATGCGGACATTTTTTCGTCCCCGCCTTCACTCCGATCTTGCTCAATGCCTCATGGATCCTGGCAGGACTGCTGATCTGTCCCTTTCTTCCCAAGACACCATACCACCAGGCGTGGGGACTGGTTATAGGCATTCTGGCCGGCGGTGTGATCCAGTTGGCGGTCCAGATCCCGATTCTGCTCAAGCATGGCTGGCGTCCGCGCTGGGAGCCGCACTGGCGTGATCCCTTCGTTCGGAATGTGTTTCGCCTTGCCGCACCCGCGGTGATCGGACTCTCCGTCACACAGGTCAATGTCGTTGTCGATCGGACCCTGGCCGGATACCTGAGCGAGTATGCGGCCTCGGCACTCTTCTATGCGGAACGGCTGATCTACCTCCCTCTCGGGTTGGTCGGGACCGCACTCGGAACGGTCGCGCTTCCGAGCATGAGCCGCCTCTTCTCCAAAGGGGACCGGACCGGAATGGCCAGGATCTTCGAGCGCGGCCTGGGGCTGGTCCTCTTTTGGACCTTGCCCGCAGCGGTCGGTCTCTACTGGCTCGGACCCGAAATCGTGGCGTTGATTTACGAACACGGCAGCTTTGATCAGAGCTCCACGGCACACGTGGTCTGGGCCTTGCGCTTCTACGTTCCGGGCCTGCTCGCCTTTTCCGCCCTCAAGGTCATCATCCCGGCGTTCTATGCAATGAAGGACACCACAACCCCGGTTCGCGTGGCCTGGGTTGCCCTGCTGCTCAACCTGGTACTCAACTTAATCCTGATGCAGTGGTTGGAACATGGGGGCCTGGCGCTTGCGACTTCCGTGAGCGCATGGGTCAATGGCGGAGTACTCCTGGTGCTTTTACGCAGACGCTGGTCGGTGCCGATATTCCGTCCCCTGGTCAGGCCATTGGCGCGCACGAGCCTTGCCAGCCTGGTGATGCTGGCGGCGGGAATGCTCGCCTTAGGCGCCATAAAGCCCTTGATGGAAGAACAGGAGCTCTCGAGCCTGGCAGTCCGCCTGATCAAGGTAGGCGTCGGTATCGGTACGGCCGGGACCGCCTATCTAGCCGCTCAAGTGGCGTTGGCCCGGTTCGATCGATGGAGATCCGAGTGATGCCGCATTCCTCCGAGATCAAGAAACGCCTGGCCGAACTGCCCGATCGCCCCGGTATCTATGTCATGCGAGACCGGCTGGGGCAGGTGATCTATGTGGGCAAGGCACGGTCACTCAAGAAGCGGGTACGCAGCTATTTTCAACCGTCACGTCTCCTGAAAATCGATCCCAAGACGCGCTCTCTCATCAACCAGATCGCGACCTTCGAGACCTACGAGGTGCGGAGTGAACCCGAGGCACTCCTGCTCGAGGGCAAGATGATCAAGGAGCTGCGTCCTCGTTACAACATCAGTTTTCGAGACGACAAACGGTTCCTCCTGGTGAAGGTACGCATGCAGGACCCATTCCCACGCTTCGAACTGGCACGGATCAAGAAGGACGATGGAGCACGCTACTTCGGGCCGTTCGCCCATTCCGGCTCCCTGCGCAACGCGGTCGACTTCATCACCCGCCAATTCGGACTGCGCTCCTGTCGGGCCGTCATTCCGGGTGAGGAGGACTACCGCCATTGCATGGATGACATCATCCGGCACTGCTCCGCCCCATGTATCGGTAAGGTGGACCAGGCCGAGTACCGAGAGCGGGTCGAAGCCGCATGCGCCTTTCTGGAGGGCCGACGCAAAGACCTGCTGGCCGAGTTGGAACGTGAAATGATCGAGGCATCCGAGCGGCTTGAATTCGAGAAAGCCGCCCAGATTCGTGACAGCTTGTCGGATCTACGCCGTACGGTCGGCGCGCGGACCCGGAAGTTCAGCCGCGACCATTTCCCCCGGTCCTTCGATCGAACCGCGGCCGTGTCGGAATTGCAGGAACATCTCCGCCTGCCAAGGACTCCAAACGTGATCGAGGGCTTCGATATCTCCAACATCAGCGGGACCCTGGCCGTAGCCTCCATGGTCCAGTTTGTCGGCGGGCGACCCAACAAGGCCGGCTACCGGCGGTTTCGGATCAAAACGGTGACCGATGGCCCAGACGACTTTCGAATGATGGCCGAAGCCGTGGAACGCCGCTATTCGCGGCTCCTGCGCGAAGGACAAGCCTTGCCGGACCTGATCCTGATCGACGGGGGAAAGGGACAACTCAACGCCGCCTGCCGCCAACTCTGGGGCATGGGGATGGAAGACCTACCGATTCTCGGCCTCGCCAAGCGCAACGAAGAGGTCTTTCTACCGGGCGAAAGTGAGCCGATTGTTCTGGATCGAACCTCCTCAGGTTTACGATTGCTGCAACAGTTGCGAGACGAGGCGCATCGTTTTGCCCTCACCTATCATCGGGAGCTGCGCCGCAAACGGATTCAGAACTCGGTGCTCGATGATCTCCCGGGCCTTGGCGTCAAACGCAAGGCATTACTATTACAACATTTCGGTTCCGTAGAACAGATTCGGAGCGCCACTGTGGAAGAGCTGTGTGCGGTCCCAGGAATCGGTCGAAAATTTGCCGAACAGGTCTTGCAACATCTCAGATGATCACTGAGGGGAGGGGAGGTCTACGCCCTGCAATCCCGCGAACGGGGGGAGCGAGGGGGCGGAAGAACGAATCCAATCGATTTCCCTATCTAGAGGTCGTCCGAAAAGGTAGCCGCATTCTCAACCTGACCTCCCCATCCGGACCCGGAAAGCCTCCCGCAGAGGGCGCGGTGACGTTTTCGCCAACCTATCGGGGTGGGTAGGTTCTATGCTCTGCAGCCTACTTTTTTGGGGTTATTTTCAGTGATACCGATTCCGTTGACCAAGGCAGTTGTTGAAAACGGCTCCGATGTAGGTCCCTTTTCCCCCTCC
>CALLYA010000072.1 GCA_937875495.1 uncultured Verrucomicrobiota bacterium | reverse complement strand
GCACCGCAAAAATTCGGTTTGCGGCATCCGGTTTCCGATGTCCGACCCATACCCCGACACCGAGCTTGCTTCGGCATTGACCTTTTCGGACGGGCTCGGTCGAGCTGAAAGATGGCATGCTAAAAAAACGAGCCTGGACGGATGGCCGTCCAGGCTCGAGTCGGATCGGGATCCGGAGGGATCGATCAGAGAATGGCCCAAGGAGCGCGCATGGGTTCTTTGACCATTGCGTTGGCCTCGGGGTCGTCGATGAACAGCTGTTTCACTGGATCGAAGCGGAGTGGTCTGCGCAGGCGCACGGCGATCTTGGCCAGGTTGACGAGGGTGCAGGACCGATGCCCGTTTGACTCGTTCAAGGCGAACTTCTTACGGTTGCGGACCGCGTCCACGAAGTCGGTCACCTGGGGCTCGGGCTCCGGAAACTCCGCGAGTTTCTCCTGCAGATCCGGGATATCGCTTTCGAATCCTTTGAACAATTTCCCGTTGGGGCCTTCAAGGAAGGCGGCCTCGGTGAGTTTGTTCTCACCGTCCAGGATGATCTCGCAGCCATCGGCGTACCTGAGCAGAATGGTCCTCCAGGAGCCGCAGGCATCCGCGTCCTGTTCCGGGGCGTCGGCTTCGATATAGACCGGGCTGGTGTCGTCCTTGCCGAGCAGGTACTGAACCGGATCGAGGTAGTGCTGGCCCATGTCCCCGAGACCGCCACCGTCGTAGTCCCAATAGCCGCGGAAGGAGCTATGGACGCGGTGCGGGTGATAAGGCTTCCATGGGGCTGGTCCAAGCCAGAAGTCGTAGTCCAGCTCGGCCGGGATCGGCTCCGGCACCAGATCAGTCCTTCCGCTCCAGAAGAACTTCCAGTCGAATCCGGTTGTTGCGTTGACGGTTGCCTTGAGTGGCCAGCCGAGCAAGCCGCTGTTGACCAGCATTTTGATCGGGGTGACGGTGGTGCCGAACCCGTAGAATGTGGAGCTGAAGCGGAACCATGTGTTGAGGCGGAAGATGCGCTCATTGCGCTGGACGGCTTCCACGACTTTTTGCCCTTCCCAGATCGTGCGGGTCATTGGCTTTTCGCACCAGATATCCTTGCCAGCCTCGGCGGCGGCGATGGAGACCAGGGCGTGCCAATGGGGCGGTGTTGGGATGTGGATGATATCGATATCCGGCCGTTGGATGACCTCGCGATAGTCATGGTAGCCCTTCGCGTCGGGGCCTGCCGCCTGAAGGGCCTGGGCCAATCGTGCGGAATCCAGGTCACAGACCGCGAGCAGTTTGCAATCGGTGTTGATGCTGTTGACGTGGCCCATGCCCATGCCCCCGCAGCCGATGACGGCGCGGGTGAGCTGTTCACTCGGAGGGGTATGTCCGGGACCGCCGAGCAGGCGCCGGGGGATTACTGAAAGCCCCACAGCAGCTGCGAGGCTGTTCTGCAGGAATTGCCGTCTACTAAACCTTGAATTGGTGGTCATCTCCCAAAAAATCCTTTCTTAGGGTTCGGATCGCGCCTGCATTACACAACAGATTGGTTTGAGACGAAAGCCCGAAATGAGCATGCCCGCCGCAAAAATGAAGATCCATGCCTGGATGGGAATGCGCATTCGCCCGCCGCCGCTCAATGCACTGAGCAGCGTATGCATGGCGGTCCAACCGAGGAGGGTCAGCAACCAGGGGGCGGACCAGATACGGCGTTGGGTCAGGAACGATGCCAGGGCGAGCGTACAGAGCAGGGCGGAAACCAGCATCGCCGCCAGGCGAACCAGGCTGAGAGCTGGTTGATTGCGGAACCCTTCGACCAGATCGGCCGGACTCGAAAGCGGTTTGATCTGTTCATCGGGCCATCCCAGGAACGGCAGTACGGCGTAGGGCGGTGAGATCGCGGTCTGCAGGCAGCCACGCAGGACAGCGCTGATCAGGCGTGGAGGGTCGCTCAGGAGACGTTCGCGGCCGTGGATGGCCATGGCCCGGAACCAGTCCTTGGGGGAGTCGGTTGTGGCCAACATCTGTTCGGCCTTCTGATGGACGCGCGCCCAGATCTCCGGGCCCGAGCTTGAGGGCGACTCCACCTCTTCCGCATAGAGCAACATGTTGACGCTCGGTACGGATGAAAGCGCGAAGGGTCCGCCGAGGGCTGCGTTTCGAAGGGACCAACCTGTGAGTGGGAGGGAGAAGACAGCGAGACCGAGGAGCGTGGCGCAGGCGCTCCAGCGAATGCCGTGACAGCGGTGAAAGGTCCAGGCTACGGCGGGAAGAACCGGCAGGACGAGGAGTTGTCCGATGGGGCGGACGATGGCGGCACCCGCCAACAGGAGGGTGGCCAGGAGTGTGAGCCAGAGCCGAGGCCATGGGGAGTGGGAGTAGGAAGCGCACAAGGCGGGCAGGAGGAGTGCTCCTGAGAGGATCCATAGAAAGGTAAAGAGGGTTTCGTTCATCAACAGGCAACCGAAGGTGGCGGCACCGAGGTCGAGTGCGTAGAGTGCAAAGAGAATGGCGACTCGATGGGTCGGGGCATCGCTCCAAATCCTGATAGCCATGCGATAGGCCAGAAGGAGCGTCCAAGCCGAGAGCAGGCCTTGGACGCAGGCGATGCCGAGCAGTTCGGCGTTGTCCCCACCGGGGCAGAGTGCGCGGATGGCGGCGAGGAACAGTGGATAGCCGGGGGTTCGGGTGAAGGGTGTACGCAGAAGGCCGAACTCTGGGAAGTTGAGGGTGCCGTCGGTCAGGAGCGATTCTGAGAGCGCCCAATATTCATGCCCATCACCAGCCAGGAAGGCTCGGGCAGGATCGAGTGCGAGCCAAAGGGTGGCGGCGGCTCTGGGCAGGATGGCCAGAAGCAGCAGCAGGAATTCGGCGGTGCCACGCGGTAGAGGCGACAGCGGGATGAGCCCATGGTCTGGAGACGGCCTGGCGGTTTCGGTTTTCATCGGGTCTGGAGCCTAGGCAACTCCGGGCGTGCGGTGCAATCGAAATACGCGTCTCGCTAGAGCCTGTCCGAAAAGCTGTACGCTTTCCTATCCGGATCCGGATGGGGAGGTATCCCGCAGAGATCGCAGAGGGCGCAGAGGGGGGATCTCTTACGGCTTTGGGGGAGGCGGAAACGTACGCGTAAACAGCGAAGCGGTACACGTTCCCTGTCCGGTGT
>CALLYA010000071.1 GCA_937875495.1 uncultured Verrucomicrobiota bacterium | reverse complement strand
GATTTACTCGATTTACTCGATTTACTCGATTTACTCGATTTTGAATCCCGATCCCGATCCCGATTTCGATTTCGATTTCGTTTTCGATAATGAGCTGGCTGATCGGCAGCTAATGCCTGGAGGCGGCGTCTGATCGAGCGCGCCTTTTCGGACGGGCTTTACCTTGGGGGTGGTTCTTGAATAGGATCGTGAGGAGGGACGGTCTTTTGTTTTTGGGATGATTGGGAGGCAATTCAGATGCAGATTCGACTTCTTTCGATACTGATGATGGGGGTGCTGCTCACGGGTACGGTGATTGCGGAGACGCCTGAGGAGCGGGATGCGCGCATGGCTTGGTGGCGCGAGGCGCGGTTTGGGATGTTTGTCCATTGGGGACTTTATTCCGGGCTTGCCGGCACTTGGAAGGAGAAGGCGGTCGGCACGCGTGGGGGGATGGAATGGATCCAGAATTCGGTCGGTGCGGACACGTGGGATTATGCGCGGGAGGCGGTTCCGCGGTTTCGGCCGGCGCCGGAGTTTGCGGATGCTTGGGCGCAGTTGGCGCGTGAGGCTGGGTGTAAATATGTCGTAGTGACCTCCAAGCATCACGAGGGATTTTGCCTGTTTGACTCGAGTGTGACGAACTACGACGCCTACGATCTTTTTGGGCGTGATCTACTAGGGGAGATTGTCGAGGCGGTGCGTGCGGAGGAGTTGCGGATCGGGTTTTATCATTCGGTGATCGACTGGCATCATCCGCAATACGACTACGATCTGGCCGATCAGCTGCCGCATCCGTTGCATGGGCGGCCCTCTCCGAACGGTCCCCGCGACCACGAGATTTACCTCGACTACCTGCATCATCAGGCCGAAGAGATCATGTCGAAGTACGGTCCGATCGATGTGATCTGGTGGGACTACTCGAAGGAGGGGAACGAGGGCGCGTTCTGGCGTGCGGACGAGTTGATGTCGATGGTGCGGCGGAAGAACCCGGAGGTCATCTCGAACAACCGGCTCTATCACATTCCGCACATCGAGCGGGACGACTCGGTGGGCCGGCTCTATGACTGGAAGCCGGAGCAGGGCGATTTCACGACGCCGGAGCAGACGGTTCCATCGACGGGTGTTCCCGGGGTGGACTGGGAGGTCTGCATGACGATGAACACCACCTGGGGGTATTCGGAGCATGACACGGCATGGAAGGCGCCGGAGACGCTGTTGCAGACCCTGATTGATATTGTCTCCAAGGGAGGCAATTTCCTGCTCAACATCGGCCCCAAGGCGGACGGCTCGATCCCGCCGGAGAGCGTGGAGGCGATGCGCTATCTCGGCCGCTGGATGCGGGTCAATGGGGAGGCGATTTACGGGACTACGGCGAGTCCGTTTGAGCGGCCGGAGTGGGGGCGCTGCACGCAGAAGGGTGACCGGCTCTATCTGCATCTGTTCGAGGCACCGGCTGACGGAAAGTTGATCCTCCCGCTTGCGTTGAACGAGGTGGAGAGTGCCTCGGTGCTGGCGTCTGGGGCTGTTTTGGAGGTGCGGGCGATCGATGGTGGTGTGGAAGTCTCGCTGCCTGAGAGCTTGCCGTCACCCATTCCTGTGGTGGTATTGAACCGCAGGGCGGAGTGATGCCGACGGCGATTGGGGATCATGGGTGAAACGGGGGAGGCTTGGACATGAAGCTTGCGGAAGCCTTGATTGTCAGGAGTGATTTGCAGAAGCGTATTGAGCAATTGCGGCAACGATTGGTAGGCAATGCACGTGCGCAGGAGGGCGAGGAGCCGGCGGAGAATCCTGAAGTGCTGCTCTTGGAATTCAAGCGCATGGCGGATGAGCTGGAGAGTATCATTCAGCAGATCAACAGGACAAACAGCGGCACGGCCTTCAGGAACGGCATGACGCTGTCGGATGCCTTGGCGGTGAGGGATGTGCTCAAGCTCCGGCTGAGTACGTACACCGCCTTGGCGGATGCCGCGGCGCTCCGACATGATCGGTATTCGCGGTCGGAGGTAAAGTTTATCCCGATGGTGAGCGTCACGGAGATTCAACGGAAGATCGGCGAGCTGGCCAAGGAGCATCGGCTGTTGGACGCTGCGATCCAGGCTGCGAATTGGTCGGTCGATATGGTGGAATGAGGGTTTTGTCGGTAGTCGGATCGAAGGAAGCGAGCGCACCCCTCAGGCGAAAGCCTGCAATGCAGCATAGGGCGATGCTCAAACATTGAATGCTTATGCCCAGCATGGTCACATGCGTAATGTGCACATAAACGTTTACTACCAAGTGCTGGTCCTTTGAGCTGACGAGGGTGGGTACGGGGACAATTCTCATTCTGTGGCGGTTCGGGCTCGAGGCAGGAGCCCCTCGCTCCGGCGTGTGGGTGCCGGAGATGACGCGGGGATGCCGGGAGGGGTGTTTGACTGGGGTATGCGCAGTTTGTGTGGAGCTGTTTTCTTTTTGGATCGGGTCGGATTATTGTAGTGACTTTTCCCTATCAACCCGATCGAATCCCGCCCCCACGTCCCATGATCAGCACGAATACCCAGAGCCGCACCACGCTACCCCACGAGATCGCCCGCAGGCGCACGTTCGCTATTGTCTCGCATCCCGACGCGGGAAAGACCACGCTCACGGAGGACTTCCTGCTGTACAGCGGTGCGGTTCAGTTGGCCGGCTCGGTCACTGCGCGCAAGAAGGAGCGTGCGAATGTCTCCGACTGGATGGAGCTGGAGCGGCAGCGTGGGATATCCGTCAGCTCGACGGTGTTACAGTTTGACTATCACGGCTATCGGGTGAATCTCCTCGACACTCCGGGTCACCGTGATTTTTCCGAGGACACCTATCGGGTGCTGACGGCGGTCGACGCCGCGGTCATGGTGATTGACGCGGGCAAAGGTATTGAAGAGCAGACCAAGAAGCTCTTCCAGGTCTGCCGCATGCGTGGGGTGCCGATCTTTACCTTCATCAATAAGCTGGATCGACCGACGCTGGAGCCTCTGGCCCTGATTGACGAGTTGGAGAGTGTGCTTGGCATTCAGGCCTATCCGATGAACTGGCCGCTTGGGACCGGGTTCGATTTCAAGGGGGTCTGGGACCGCACCACGAAGATGGCGCATCTGTTCGAGCGTACGCGCCAGGGGGCGTATCTGCCGCCGGTGGCTGCCACGGGGCTGACGGATCCGGCCGTTCGGGACCGGCTTGATCCTGAAGTATTCGTAAATGTGCGCGAGGAGATCGAGCTGCTCGACGGGGCAGGCAGCGAGTTGAGCAGGGATGACATCCTCGCGGGGCGAACGACGCCGGTGTACTTCGGCAGTGCGCTCAACAAGTTCGGTGTGGAGCTGTTGCTGGACGGGTTTTTGAAATACTCGCCCCCGCCGCGATCGCGGCGCACGCACAAGGGTGTAGTGGAGCCTACGCATCCGGCCTTTTCGGGGTTTGTGTTCAAGATCCAGGCCAACATGGATCCGCGTCACCGTGATCGGATCGCGTTTGTCCGCATTGTGTCGGGGAAGTTCGAGCGCAACATGACTGTGACCCATCAGCGCAGCGGGAACACGGTCCGCCTGGCCAGCGCAACCACGGTCTTCGGTCAGGAGCGCGAGACGGTGGACGAGGCGCATCCCGGGGATGTGGTGGGGATCATCGGCAAGTCGGAGTTCGCGATCGGGGACACGCTCACGCAGGACATGGAGATCGAGTACCGCGAGATTCCCCAATTCGCGCCCGAGTGTTTTGCCTATTTGGGCAATCCCTCACCCGCGGATTACAAGCGATTCCAGAAGGGGTTCAGTCAGCTGTTGCAGGAGGGAGTGGTCCAGCGCTTCGAGCTGGAGGACTCGATCCGCAAGGCTTTCCTTCTCGGCGCGGTGGGGCCGTTACAATTCGAGGTCTTTCAGCATCGGCTGCGCAACGAGTATGGTGCGGAATCGCGGATAGAGCATGCGCCGTGGACGGTGACGCGCTGGCTGGATCCGGGGGTGGACCTCTCGCAGCTGCACATTCCCTATGGTGCACAGACCGCCCGAGACGACAGCGGCCGTCCGGTACTCCTCCTTCCCGACATCTGGCATCTGCAGTACTTCAAGGACAAGAACCCGGGTATCCCGCTACAGGATATCCACCCCTAGGTAGGGGGTTTCCGAAAAGGTCTATGGTGAAGCAAGCTCGGGGTCGGGGTCGCTATCGGTCTCGGTATCGAAAGAACGCGGGATGGGATTCGGACCTGAGAAACCGGGTACCGCAACCGTATTGTTGCGGTTATGTCACAACTCGGCAGTGAAGTTTGAGCGGTATAAAAGGGCCAGGTGCCAACCAGAACGGGAATCGATTCCGATCCCGACCCCGACCCCGACCCCAATTCTGACCGATCCGACCGATCGGCAACCATGGCTTGGAGTTGCCCCTGAAGGCGCGTGCCTTTTAGGACGTGCGCTACGATCCTCCGCCAGTAGGCATGGCGCATTTTTGCGACGCATCTGACTTCTTGAACGCGACTTTGCGACCAAACTGGGGCGGCCGGCGCGGGAGGGCTTATGATCATTGGCCTGGCATAAGAATTGCTAAATTGTGAATCCGGCTTCGGATGGTAGGGGATTGTGGTTGGATGAAATGCGCATGTGTGAAGGGTGGTATGGGGATGGTGATCACGGTTGCGAGTGGCAAGGGTGGAACGGGCAAGACGACCTTTTCGGTCAACTTGGCCTATGCATTGGCGGGGCGTGGCGAGCGTGTGCGGCTATTGGATTGTGATGTGGAGGAGCCGAACGACCATCTCTTTGTACGGCCGGTCTTTGAGAAGCGCGCGGGGGTATCGGTACTGAAGCCGATCTGGAATGAGCAGGACTGCAATGCGTGCGGGCTCTGCGTCGATGCGTGCAACTACAACGCGCTTGCGTTGGTCAAAGGCCGGATCATGGTTTTCAACGACCTCTGTCATTCGTGTGGTGTCTGCACCGAGGTCTGTCCGGAAGGGGCCTTTGTCGAACGTCCTTTTGAGATTGGGCATGTGGAGTCCACGAGCGAGCCGGGACGGGGTGGGGATACCCCCTTCTTTTTTGCGCACGGGCTGCTCAACATAGGGGAGGCGCTGGCGCCGAACGTCGTGCGTGGGGTGAAGCAACACATTGATCCGGAGGCGATCAACATCATCGACGCTGCGCCCGGCACGGCGTGTCCTGTGGTGGCTGCGGTCGAGGGGGCGGATGCGGTCCTATTGGTGACTGAGCCGACGCCGTTCGGATTGAACGATCTGAAGTTGGCGGTGGGGTTGACGTTGAAGGTCGGGGTGCCGACCGGCATTGTCATTAACCGATCGGACGGGGAGGATCGAATCATTGAGGAGTACGCGCGTTCGGTCGGTGTACCGATTGCGGGGCGGATCCCCTTTCGGCGGGACTATGCGGAGGCTTACTCCGGCGGAGCGATCCTGGTCGATCAGTTCCCTGAGCTTAGGGAGAACCTGTTAGGGATTTTCGACCGGCTGGAGACGGCGTTACCGCCGGAGCCACCGGAGGAATTGTTTGTGCTCGACCCTGATGCGGCCGATGCGGGGGGGACTCAACGGGTGGCGGGTTCCGGCGCGGACGGTCACCGAGAGTTTGTGGTGATCAGCGGCAAGGGCGGAACCGGCAAGACGACACTCGTCGCCTCGCTGGCGCGGCTGCTCAAGGACAAGGTCCTGGTGGACAACGATGTCGACGCGGCCGATCTCCATTTGCTTCTTCGGCCGCGCCTCCTGGAGGCGCATGATTTTGTCGGCAGCTGCAAGGCTGAGATCAACCCTGACGCCTGCGATGCGTGTGGGATTTGTGCCCAGGCGTGTCACTTTGACGCGATCCGGGCAGATGGTCCGAGCAACGGATTGGTACCGCATACCTACATCATCGACCAGCTCGCCTGCGAGGGCTGCGGTCTCTGTCCCCGGGTCTGCCCGACCGGTGCGATCACGAGCCGGGAGAACGTGACGGGGCGTTGGTATGTCTCGCGGACCGAGTACGGGATGATGTCGCATGCCCGGTTGGGGATTGCGGAGGAGAACAGTGGCCGGCTGGTGGCGCAGGTGAGAAAGCGTGGTGCGGAGCTGGCGCGGGAGGACGGAAGCGCCTTGATACTGGGTGACGGCCCTCCTGGAACCGGCTGTCCGGTGATTGCCTCGGTCACTGGTGTCGACCAGGTGATTGTGGTGACGGAGCCGACGGTCTCGGGGGTACACGACCTGGAACGGGTCTTGAACCTTGCCGCGCATTTCCGTGTGCCGGCGGCGGTTGTGATCAACAAAGCCGATCTGAATACGGACCAAGCGGCCCGAATCGAAGCGCTGGCGACCACCCACAACGCGATCATTCTGGGCCGCATCCCGTTCGACCCCGGAGTCCAAGCCGCCCTGATGGCCGGCGAGGCGGTGATCGACCACGCCCCATCGGGTCCAGCAGCCCAGGCGATCAGGGGGATAGCTTCCGGCCTGCGGCCGGAAGGCTGATGCCTGCAGTGTGAGGGTATTGGCTAGCGGCTGTCCGAAAAGCTAGCGACCCTTCAGGTGTCGCCTCCAGGCAATGGTTGGCGATCGGTCGGATCGGTCGGATCGGTCGGATCGGTCGGATCGGTCCTGTTTCTGTATGCGGCTTTGGCCTCAGAGCCTCGCTCAAGCCTCGCTGCCGCGTTTGAAATTCGGCCGTAAAGAGGGGCGTGAAAATTTTTTTGTCTAAACGGCCCCTCTCCCCAGATTTTACTGGACATGACCTCGAATTTTTCCATAGGATTCGGTTCATGAACCGGCGCCCATACAAATCACCGATTGGGCTGGAGCCGCTGGAGGACAGGTTGCTGCTTTCCGCTGACGGGGTAGTACCGGTCGGGGGATGGGCGCCTGTAGGATCAGACGCGCCAGTGCTGGAGCCATCCGCGCTGATGGTGGAGGTTTCCGACGGTGATATTGGGCAGGATCTTTCGGATCCGTTATCGGGTGCGCCGCAGGCGGCATCCGAGGGACTTGATTTGGGGCTAGGCGTGGAGCTGGATTTCGGTGAGCCGGAGGTGGAAGCCGCGGCGGAGGCCGAGGTGTTGGCCGCGCAGGTGATCGTGCTCGACACGTTTGAGCAGGGTCCGGACGAGACGTTGGAGATCTCGATCGGCGGTACGGCGCTGGGAGCGTTCGACCGCTACGAAGTGACGAACGGCGCTGATTTTGATGGGCGCATCGAGATCGAGTTGACGGATGGGTTTGTGCCGAGTGCGGGGGATACGTTTGAGATCTTCGAGTACGGCGGGCACACCGGAGCGTTTGCGTCATGGCTGGGCACCGCCTCGATTCCCGGGGCGCCGGAGCTGGCGTTTGTCCCGGAATACGGCTCGAACGGGCTGACCTTGGAGGTGGTCTCGACGCAGACGATCATGCCGGCGTTGGAGGCGCAGCTGGAAGCTGGGCTGGACGCGTTGGCGGACCTGGGTCAGACCTTGGAGGGGCTTGCATCTCTGGCGGAGGTGATCCCGGTAGTGGGATCGGATCTGGCGGAGTATGTGCGACCCGGTCAGGCCCTGGCCGAGGTGGTGCGGGATGGGATCCAGGATCTGATCGACGCGTTCCCGCGGCAGTCGGAAGTGACGGCGGGAATCGAGTCCTGGGACGGCCAAACGGTCGGCATCTTTTTGATTGAGATTGGAGGGGTATCAGGCCACTACAGCTCATCCGGCGGTCAGCCGTTCTGGTGGGACGTGCAGATGGACCTGGTGTTGGTGCATTCGGACCAGCCGATGGCTGCTGGGGGTGCACCTCTGATGGACCTCGCCTTTGGTGCGGGGGCGGTCTTGGATGTCGAGGCCGAGTTGTCATTGGATTTCTCGTTTGGATTGGATTCAGGATTTTTCACGCAGATACGTTCGATCACGGCGACCGCGGGAGTGGATGCGACCGGATTGAACCTGATGTTGGCAATGGACTCCGGGTCCGGGTCGCAAGGTTTCATGGTTACGGGTGGTTCGGTACAGATCGGGGCCACGGTGACGGTGGAGCCGGAGGCGGCGGTGCTGCCGGGCGGTTGGATGGACCTGGCGACATTGACGGCGATTGCGGGTGGGACCATTTCGGTGGAGGACGCGTTCGAGGCTGAGGCATCAGGGTCGCTGACGGTGGATCTGCCGATTCAGGGCGTGGTGAACAGCTTCATGGGTAATTTCACCGGCCTGATGACGGTAGGCTACACGGATCCGGAACTGTTTGACGGCGTCGGCGAGGATTGGTCGGTCAGCTTTGACGGAGCGGTTGTGCTCGCGGGTGGTCAGGAGATCACCGGGCTGTTTGGCATTCAGGACCTGGGCGGGCAGCGCGTCGTTGCGGCCAGCGACTTGCAGTTGGAGTTCTCGGTAGGCGCGGGCGCATCGGAAGAGCGGCTTTTCCGGTTGGATGCCGGCCAGGGGCTCTTCCTCTGGACGCAGGACGGCATGGCGGGCGTTGCGGAGTTCACGTTTGGATTGGGCTCCGAGGTTGCTGGAATCGAGTTGAACGGCACGGATGTCGGGTTGGCGTTCAACACGACTGACGGCGCGGTGACGGAGATCGCGGGCACGCCGGTCGATTTACCGGCGGCTGGCGGGCAACCTTATATACGGGTTTCCGGCGCGATGGAGCTGGAGCTGACGCCTCCGGGGGTGACCTGGACGGGCGACTTCCTCTTCGAGCGGACGGAACTCAGCGGCTCACCGGTCGTCACGGTGGGCGTGCAAAACCTCCAATTTGTATTCGGTGCGGATGCGGGCGAGGTCGTCTCGATCCAGAACGGCAGTGGTGCGTTTGTGATCGGTGCGGATGGGATCGTCGGGACGGCGACTGCGGACGTGGCCGTGTCGGTTCCGGTCCTCGACATCAGCGGACAATTTATCGTCGAGGTGAATCTGACCGGCTCGGGCTTCCTGGAGACGGTCGTGACGGTCGGCGGGGTTGCGGTTACGATCCCGGTGCTGCCGTCGGGTCCGTATGTTCGTCTCAGCGGCACAGCGGTCTCGCTCGAGCTGTTGGGTGAGTATGGAGTGACCGGTAACTTCACGATTGAGCAGTCGCAGACGCAGGATGGGGACCAGGTGGTGCTCGTGGCGATCACCGACGGCGAACTCGGGTTGGGCGGGATGACCGGCAACCTGATCTCGGCAACGGGGATGGATGGCGTGTTGATTGTGACCCCGGACGGCGCTGCCGGCGAGCTGACGATTTCCGATTTGGCCCTGGCGATCCCAGGGATCGAGTTGACCGGTACCTTTTATTTACTTACGAGCAACCTACCGACGGCCATGAACGAGACGGTCACGGTCGGTGGGGTGCAGGAGCATTACTTCCTGCCGGCTGGTCCGTACCTCCGGATCTCCGCCGGGGACGCGACGCTCGAGGTTCTGGATGTTGCCGTGAGCGGCTCCCTGGTACTCGAGGTTCGGGGCGAGGGTGCCTCGGAGCGGGTGACGGCGGTAGCGAACCAGGTCGACTTTGATTTCGGCGATGGGCTTGGCAGTCTATTGTCACTGGAGAACGGCTCCGGCCGGTTTATCTTCCAGGACTCCGGAGTTGCCGGGGTGGGGCAAGTCGACATCGGTGTCAATGCGCTGGGCGCGAGCCTGGGTGCGACGACGGCGTTCGCGTTCAACACGGCCGCCAGCGGTGTCAGCGAGAACCTTGACTGGGGGAGTGGCCAGGAGCTGTTTGAGGTCCCCGCGGGGCCCTTCTTCGAGGTGGTCGCTGAGAACCTGACGACCACGGTCCCGGTGGCGGGAGTGACGCAGGAGTTGAGCGGCACGTTCAGCTTCGCGCAGTCCACTGCAGAAGGCGACCCCTACGTCGCGGTCGGGGTTTCAGATCTGGAGGCGGAGCTGGCCGCTGGTGGCGTGGGCCTGAGTGTGACGGGGGGCCGCGGCGCGTTCATCTGGACCGCGGACGGGCTTGCCGGCCTGGCGGAATTGGACACGGTGAACCTGACCGGCGTCCCCGGGGTTTCGCTGGAAGCCATTGACTTGGCGCTGGAGCTGAACAACACGGGTGCGGATGTCGGACCGAGGGATGTGCGGATATCGGCGGCGGCCGGCGACACGATCACGGTTGAGTATTCGGGTGCCTATTACCACGACTATCTGGCGGTTTCGGGTGGAGCGCGACTGGAGCTGGCTGGATTCGCGGATCTGAGCGGGCTGTTGCGCATTGAGCACAGCGACACGGATCCGACCCGGCTGAAGGTGGGCGCGCAGGAGCTGAGTCTCACGCTCGAGGCGGGGAGCTTACCGGTTCTTTCCTTTAATCATGGTGAAGGTGCGTTCGTCCTCGGGACGACCGGCATTGCGGGCGAAGCGGAGCTGGCGTTTGAGGTTGGGTTGATCGGCTTGAGTGGTGAAATCGGGTTAGAGGTCAACACAACCGGTGCAGCGGTCAACACGACTGTGAACATGCCGGACGGCGGGTCCGAGTCCTTGTCGCTGACCGCTGGGAATTACCTGCGGGTGGTGGTGGACGGACATCTGCTGCTCGGTTCGACGTCGATCGCGGCGAGTTTCCGGGTGGAGGTGAGCGGCGGCTCGGTGGTTCTGAGCGATCCGAGCGGGTCGCCGGTCCTCCTGACGATCGACTCGGACGGAACGGTGACACCCGGCGTCGGCATTTCGTTTGCCGACTTCGCGAATCCGGATCCGTTTGTCTTTGTGATGTTCTTGCGACAGCTGGGCAACTGGATGTCGATGTTCTCCGACTCCTCCGTCTTCAATGTGGAGCTGCCGTTCACGGGCGGGTTGACGGTGGGTGACGCCCTGGATTGGTCGCAGGCGTTCCTGGACGAGGTCTATGGGGCGATGGTGAGTGTCGAGCTGCAGTCCGGTTTGGACTTCGACCTCCTGCTGGGTGGCGGCTCCATGGCGATCGGGACGGCACAGTTCGCTCTGAAGGTGGGGGACGGGGATCCGATCGCGGTGTCGGTCACCGGCAATTTCAGTTCGATCGAGAACAGCCTGGATCCGTTTGACCCGACGACTTTGGCGGGGCTGTTCAACTTACAGTTCCAGGCGCTTGGGATTGACGACCTGGTGGTGGCGCGTGCGAACAAGGACGGGCAGTTTGTCATCGCCCTGCAGCCGCTGGAGACGGCACGGCACGGGGTACTTCAACTGCTGGATCCGAACACGGCGATGGTGGACCTCGGCTTCGGACCGAGCGATGGCGTTGCCGATACGGTGGACCGCACGGCGGTTGAGACCGCGCGCTATGACATGCCCGGCTTCTTCGAGGCGCTGGGTGACCTATTGGGGCTGGATGTCGATTACGACCCGGCTCGGAAGGTCTACACCTATGACGTGAACCTCTCCTGGAGTCCGGACGAGGCGATCGTGGTGCCGTTCTCGTTGGACGAGGAGCTGGGCTCGATCGCGGGTGCGGAGCTGAGCGGCGAGATCACCCTGGACATCGCCTTGAGCCTCGGATTGTTGTTGGGCTTCGATCTGAACCCGGCGGAGGTGCCGCGTGTGATCAGTTCGTCGCTGATCCCGGTGCCATCGCATGGGCGGCTTTCGGCGACGGCGCACTTCGAGGTCTTCTTCAACGACGACGTCACGCCGGTGAGTCTGACGCTGCCGCGGTCCTGGACGACGGGGAACAACAGTATTGAGGACTTGGCGGCTGATTTGAACACGCTGTTTGCGGGCGTGAACTACCAGGGCGTGCCGTTGAATCGTTGGCTTTATGCGCAGCGCGCGGGCTCGGGCTTAGCGATTTCGGCATTGAACGAGGACGCGAATGCGAATGGCCAGCTCGATCCGGGAGAGGATCTGAATGGGAACGGGCAGTTGGAGAACCGGCTCGGCGTGGTGAACATGCTGACGGTGCGGTCGCTGCAGAACGACACGTTCGCCACGGAGATGGGTTTTGGGGTGGAAGCGTTCGACCTGGACGGCAATGATGCCACAGTGAACGACCGTTATTTCCAATCGGTCGCGAAGGCGCCGATCAAGGGTTTGTTCGTGGAGAACCTGCATCTGAGCGGGTCGGTCGAGATGACGACCACGTCGCCGATCGAGGGAGGCTTGCAATTTGGGTTCGTGGACATCACGACCGAGAACGGCAGCATCGGGACCCTTGAGTTTGACGGCCTGACGCCTGCGCCGATCTCGGTTTCCTTGGACTTTGAGGATGCGACCTCAGGGAACGACCGGTTCTACCTGGATGCGCTGTATCGCAACCTGCAAACGGCGCTATTGCCCAACATGCTGCCGAACTTCGAACTGACGGGCAGTTTCCTGGCGCGCCTGGACGACATCCAGGTCGTCGACGGCCTGATCCCGTTGGGTCCGGATCCCGAGGTATCGCTTTGGATTCCGGACATCAACAACCTGGAATACAATCCGGATCCGTATGACGGGACGAACTCGGGCCTTTTCGTCACCTATCCGGATCTTGGCCACCTCCTGAACTTCAGCGATGTGGGGTTCTACCAGATCCTGCAGGCGCTGCGGACGATCGCGGAAAAGATCGAGGATTTGGGCGGCTACTCCTTCCTCGACACGAAGCTGCCAGTGATCGACATCAGCGTCAATGACATGATCGATTACGCCGGCAAGTTCGCGGAGCTGGTCGACAGCTTGAGCGGCAGCAATGCCGGAACACTGTCCGAGCTGATCGAGGCGTTGGAGCTGAAGATCGAAACGGTGTTCGATCTGGATCCGGACGTCCTGGACATTGTGGTCGACGGCAATGGCGTCGATTACGTGCCGGTGACGAGCGGCGGGGGGGCTGGGACCAAGGCCACGACGACGTTCAACCCGAACGGAGCCGACAATGGTTTCCGGATTGTCGCCAAGCAGAACGGCACGGATTGGAACGGTGTGACGCTCCGGGTCGAGGGTTCGAACTCGGTCAACGGCGATGCGGCGGTGGTCGAGTGGGACGCGACGAACAAGCTGTTGCGAGTGTTGATCGATGGCGGTGAGACGACGGCCGGAACGATTGTGGATGCGATCAACGCGGCCACGGATTTGCCATGGACGGCGCAGCTTGACCCGGCGGATGCGGGTAACACGGGGACTGGTCCGATCACGACGCTGGCATTGCGCTTCGACTTGGGATTCAAGGCCGGGTATGCGGAATCGCTTCCGCTGCAATTGAACCTGCGTGATCTGGTGCGTCGCCTGGCGGGTGATAATGCGGCGGCGCTGGCCTTCCTGGACCTGGCGACTCAATTCATCCAGATCGAGGGTGGTGGTCAGCTGACGGTGGGCGCGCAGGCCGATGTGACGCTGGCCTTTGGTTTGGACCTGACCAATCCATTCTCGGTGGTGCCGTTCCTGTATGACGACACGGGCGTGGTCTTGACGGCCCGCGTGCTCGGGACGGACTTGAACTTCGAGGCCTCGTTGGGGTCGGTGGTCGGGATCTATGTGCGTGGCGGCAAGGTGGCGATCGACCGGGACGGCGATCCGGAGACGGGGCCTGATCAGGGCGACAAGGGAATTGAGTTCACCCTGGGCTTCAAGGATAACGACGGCAATGGCCGGCATTACTTCGGCGAGGACTGGTTCCAATCCGAAAGTTTGGGGTTGTCGCTCGAGGGTGGAGTGAGCGTAGTGCTGCCGATCTTCGCACCGACGGAGAGCATGCCGCTGGGCAGCGACGAGGATTT
This sequence comes from uncultured Verrucomicrobiota bacterium, assembly GCA_937875495.1. GTDB lineage: Bacteria > Verrucomicrobiota > CALLYA01 > CALLYA01 > CALLYA01 > CALLYA01. The sequence goes on along the minus strand of CALLYA010000071.1, from coordinate 22,345 downwards.
GAACGGGGATGGTTATCCGGACAACCAGTTGGTGATCGACATCCCGGACCTGGTGCGACTGTTTGTCGACGAGAAGCTGACCGGCGAGTTGGGCACGGTTGTCTTTAAGGGCAATGACAACGATTTCCAGATCGACACCCAGGGGCACGCCCAGGACGTGAAGATCGTGCTGCGCAACGACGACAGCGCGAGTGGTGCGACCGCGCAGTACAACCTGCCGACCAACACCCTGACACTGACCTTCCGCAGCGGGGTGACGACGGCGCAGCAGGTGATCCAGGCGATCAACGCGAACACGGTCTTCTTGGCGAGCCTGACGGCCAATGACAATCCGACGAGCGGGACGAATGCGGGGACCGGGGTGATCCGCAAACTGACGATCATCACTCCGGATCTGGACGGGCTGTTCGCCAACATGGACCTGTGCGACATCCTCGACCAGAACGCGGGGCTGCTCTTGGACGGGTTGGATCGGCTGCTCGGAACGATCCAGGATGGTCTCAATGCGCTGGTCTTGTCGGATCGGCTGCCGCTGGTGGGTGACGGCTTGGCGGATGCGGCCAATTTCATTGAAGACTTCCGCAACGGATTGCTGAATGATTTGCGGACTCGCATCGAATCGGCCGGCAGTGCCACGGATGCGTTGGCCGATGCGATTAAGGAAGCGTTCTGGAACACGCTCGGACCGGGGGGGCTTGATATCTTAGTGAAGGCGGACGGCTCGCCGCTTGATGTGGAGGCGGGGTACAGTCAGCTCGACATCACCTTGGACTGTGAGGACGGCCTCTGGGCGAATCTGCGACTGAAGAAGGTTCTGGCCCTGATCGACACGACCTCGAACCCGATCGACTTGGACATCGGCGTACCGGGGTTCGGGCTGGAGGTGAGTGGGAATGTCCAATTGGCGCTCGGCTTCGACCTGAAGTTGCGGTTTGGACTGAACAAGGAGGACGGCTTCTATTTCGTGACCTCCGGTGGACATGACTGGAAGGACACGAACGGGAACCTGGTCAGGGACGCGGGCGAGACCGGATCGGATCCGGAACTGACACTCGGGTTCGAAGCGGCGATTCCGGGACTGGCGGCCTCGGGTCAATTGGCCTTCCTGCAACTGGACGTGGGTGATGACCCGGACGATCCGAGCTCATTCATCGGCGGATTCCAGGTGGACCTGCTCGATCCGAACATGGACGGCAAGCTGACCTGGGCGGAGCTGACTTCTTCGGGGCTCAACTTTGGGGACCTGGTCGACGGCAAGCTGGGTGCAGTGGCGGACATCAATCTGAGTCTCTCGGCGAGTTTCGGCGGCAGCACCGCATTCCCGCGGGTGGTGGCGGACTTTACGCTGGACTGGACCTGGGACCTGGAGGACGGGGCGGAGGCGCCGGTTGTAGCGTTCCGCAACGTCGCCCTTGATCTCGGCTCATTCATCTCGGACTTCCTGGAGCCGATCCTGTCGGAGATCCGGAAGGTGACGGAGCCGCTCGATCCGATCATCGACATTGTCACCGCGCGGTTACCGGTCCTGTCAGATCTGGCGGGGGAAACGATCACGCTGTTGGATCTGGCGGAGATCTTCGGGCTGTTGGAGCCGTCGACGGTCCGGTTTATTGAGAACGTCCTGGACATCATCGAGCTGATCAACAGCATCCCGACGGGGACCGGCACGATCCTGATCCCGTTTGGCTCCTTCACGCTCGGCCAGGGCCAGAACGGGGAGATGGACGAGATCACGCTGCTGGAGGACCTTGGCAGCATCGATCTGGGTCAGGCGCTGGCGGACGCGACGGGTCCCGGCACAAGCGAGACCTTTGTGAGCCAGACCTCCGGCTTCATGGGTGACGTCGGCAGTCTGGACAACTTCAGCATCCCGATCTTCGACAACCCGGCTGAGCTGTTCCAGCTCTTCACGGGTGGCTCGGTGCGCTTGGTCGAGTGGCGGATGCCGACCTTTCTGTTCGAGTTCACCTATATCCAAAAGATTCCGATCTATCCGCCATTGTACGCGCAGTTCGGCGGCAGCATCGGAGCGAAGATCGAGATCGGCTTCGGCTACGACACCTATGGGATCCAGAAGTTCATCAGCTCCGAGGACAAGAACGCGCTCGATTTGCTGGATGGGTTCTATGTGATCGACTTCGATGAAGCCGGCAACGATCGAAACGAGCTGGAGCTGACGGGTGAGATCTTTGCGGGAGCGTCGATCAACCTGTTGATGGTGGAAGCGGGCGTGCGTGGCGGAATCTACGCGACGATCGGCTTCGACCTGAACGACGTCGATGACGACGGCCGTGTGCGGGTGAGTGAGATCATTGCGAACGCACAGTTGGATCCGCGCTGCATCTTCAATATTCATGGTGAGATCGGGCTGTTCCTGGAGGCCTTCCTGAGTGTCGATCTGCTCTTCCTGAGCATTGACAAGACCTGGCGGTTTGCGGAGATCACGCTGTTCGAGTTTGACATCACCTGTCCGGAGCCGGTGCTGGCGAATCTGGACGGCGGGGTGTTGCGGTTGAACATGGGCTCGCGGGCGGAGTACCGCCTGGAGATCGACACGGTCGACAAGACCGAAGCCTTCACGGTGGTGCACATTGACGGCACCGCTGGGAACGAGACGGTCGAGGTCCAGTGGGGCAATTACCGGGCGCAGTTCCAGAATGTCGGCTCGGTTGTGATCGAGGATGCGGGCGTGGGCGACGATGTGATCGACCTGCGCGGGATTCTCTCCCCGACCGAGGTTCATGGCGGCGCGGGCAACGACACGATCTACATGGGCGACGGCAGCGACTCCTCGGCCTATGGCGACGACGGCAACGACACGATCATCGCGAGCGAGCTGGCCGGGCTGGTCAACCTCGAGATCCACGGTGGCGCGGGCAACGACGTGCTGACCGGTGGCGGCTCGGCGATTACGATCCATGGTGGTGCGGGTGTCGACACGATCACGGGGACGGCATTTGCCGATCATCTGTATGGCGACGACGGCGACGATTGGATTGATGGTCTAGCCGGCGATGATGTGATCGAGGGCGGCAACGGCAACGATTGGATCGAGGGCGGAGTCGGCAATGACTGGATCCGCGGTGATGCGGGTAACGATTACATCCGCGGTTCCCGTGGGGACGACGACATTGACGGCGGTGATGGTGACGACGAGATCCTGGGTGGTGCGGGCAATGACCTGTTGGCCGGCGGCAATGGCAGCGACAAGATTTATGGGCATGGTGGCATTGATCTCCTGATCGGCGACACTTACGGCTCGGTGGTGGGCGCCCTGGCGGACATCCCGACAGCGGGCATTGATGTATTGGGCATCGGGATTGACGACGACCTGAGCAAGGGTGGGCACAACGACTTCCTGGCCGGCGGCGGCGGAGTAGACGTGCTCTTCGGTGGGATCGGCGATGACTATCTCTACGGAGGCAATTTCTTCGCCAACGGCGACACCGAGGTGATTGAGGAGGATGACAACGACTTCTTCGATGGTGGACCCGGCGATGATGAGATCTTTGGCGATGACGCGATGGGCAAGACGGGCGACCGCAACACCGGCATTGAGATCCGCTCTTCGATCTTCTACGACAACGACCTGGACGGCGTGCGCGGGGACAACGAGACCGGCTTCAGCGGTGTGACGGTGCGGCTCTACAAGGCGAGTACGGACACGTTGGTCGCGACGGAGGTGACCGGGCCGGAGGGTACGTTTGCGTTTGTGGGGTTGGATCCGGGCAATTACTACATGACCTTCACGGGGCCCTCCTCGTTGAACTTTACCACCCAGTTCGCGGACGGTGCGACCGACGCGGAGGGCTCGGCTTTCGACAGTGACGTCGATGCATCCGGCAAGACGGTGGTCTTCAATCTGACTTACGACGAGACGGAGAGTTCGGTTTCGGCGGGGTTCATTGGCGATCCGGACATCGATGTCCAGGCTGGGAGTGTGAAGGAGGGGAACACTGGGCGGACGAATGTGACCTTCACGGTGAGCCTGTCCGGGCCGACGGCCGATGTGTTGGAGATCGCCTACGAGACGGTTGACACGGGGACGGCGAAGGCGGCGACTGGTGATTTCGAGCCGGTTTCCGGTGTATTGGTCTTCCAACCGGGCGAGTTGCTCAAGAAGATCACGGTAGCGGTGTTGGGCGATGGGATTTACGAAGATCACGAGCAATTGGTGCTTCGACTGGACGATCCGTTCGATCCGAACCCGATGGCGGTGATCGAGGCGACTGCGGTAATCGAGAACGACGACCCAATCCCTGCGATCTCGATCTCGGACGCCTCCGCGCCGTGGCAGGATCATGACAACGATCCGTCGACACCACCGATCCAGTCGGAGGCCGGAGAGCTGGTCTTCGAGGTGACCTTGAGCAATCCGAGCGACAGGATCATTACGGTCGCCTTCCGGACGGATGCGGCGACGAGTGCGCTGGGGCTTGAGGTCGAGCGTGCGGCGATGCCGAACGTCGATTTCCTGATGAAGTCGAGTCCGCCGCTGATCACCTTCATGCCGGGTGAAACCAGGCAGGAGATTGTGATCCAGACGCTGGACGACGATCTGGACGAACACGAGGAGCACTTCTGGATCGACCTGTACAATCCTGAGTACGCGACGATCGGTGACAGCCGCGGGGTTGGGTTGATCCCAGACGATGATGCGCCGGTGAGCGTCACGATTGAGCCGCAGTCGCCGAAGCCGGGCGAGCCGCACACGACGCAGGTGAGCGAGGGCGACACGATCCAGACGAGTATCTTCTTGGATGTCCTGCTTTCCGAGCAGAGTGGCAAGACGGTCACGGTGACCTGGGCGACGGCACCGGGGACAGCGGTCGAGAGCGTGGCCACCGGCAGTGGTGACTTTGCGGACTACGAGGCTGCGCCGAACTCGGCGACGCCTGCGGATCAGGTGGAGCTGGTGTTTGCGCCGGGCGAGCTGGTCAAGACGATTGAGATTCGGATTCTGCCGGACACGATTGACGAGGCGGACGAGGAATTCTTTGTCAATCTGCTGAGCGCGGACGGCGCGGAGATTGCGGCGAACGCGCCTGCGGAGAGCAATCATGTGGTCGTGGAGATCGTCAATGATGATACCGCGGTGATGGTGGATGAGGGCCCGTTCAGCGTCCGTTTCAGCAGGTCGGACTACACGGTGGCGGAGCCGGAGACCGGGACGGTCTTGGTCCCGATCACGTTAGTGCGGACCTCGGGCAGCTCCGGTGCGGTTGCGGTGTTTTACACGATGGACGGGACCGCGACGGCGGGTGCGGACTACGATTCGATCTTCCGCGAGCTGGTGGTCTTCGGCGAGGATGAGTACAGCAAGCAGATCTGGATCACGGTCCATGCCGACGACGTGGTAGAGGGCGATGAGACGGTATTGCTCTTCCTGCGCAGCCCGACCGGCGGGCCGACACGGGCGGAACCGAACGAGGCGGTGCTGACGATCACGGACGGCGATCTGCCCTCGATCAAGATCTACCCGCCGAACTACCCGTTCCTGCCTGCGGTAACGCCTTTGTTACCGATTGTGTTCGGTGTCTCCGGGATAGAAGAGGGCAGTGGACTGGTCAATCGCGGCGAGGAATTTACAGTAGTGCTCTCCAACGATGCCGGTCCGGGTGGAGTCTATGTCGACTATCAGACGGTGGACCTGACGGCGCGTGCGGGTGAGGACTATGTATTCACCAGCGGGACGCTCTTCATTCCCGAGGGGATGGACCGTGGGGTGATCGAGGTGCTGGTGTTTGAGGACCAGGCGCCGGAGCTGAGCGAGAAGTTCGCGGTCCGGTTGTCGTCGCCGGTGGGCGGCACATTGGAACGGCATGACAGCGTTGCGGTGGCGACGATCCACGATGACGATCCCCTGGCGATTTCCGGGCGGCTCTTCTACGACAAGAACGGCAATGGATTCAAGGACTACAACGAGAAGGGTCTGGAGGGTGTGAGCGTGGAGGTCCGGTACAAGGACCAGGGCGCGGATGCCTCGGTCGTTGTGGTGACGGATGCCAGCGGACTGTTCACGGCGAATGTGTTCCTGGGACAGGTGAGCATCACGGTGGATGCCGACACCCTGACTTCGCCATGGTACCCGGTGGTCCCGGTTTTGATCGGGGAGTATGAGCTGACGACGGCGAACGACAACCAGACGGTTGAGTTCCAAGGGATCGTAGGGATCCCGGCATTTGCCGATATCGGCTACCGGATGATCGCGACTTCGGACGTACCGACGGAGAGTGCGGACGTGGGGCGTGGTGGGACGGACGACACGATCTTCGGCGGCCCGGGCGATGATTCCATCGACGCGGGCGCGGGCGACGATCACGTGGTGGGCGGACATTGGATGACCGCGACCGACGGCAACATGCCGGTGAACACTGGGGAGTACGATGCGATTGTGACGGTGGTCACGAGTGAGACGGATCTGTCTGGTGTCCCGACCACGCTGCATCCGATTTACGACAGCGGTCCGGTCTTCTCGGTCGACATCAGCGGCCTGCCGCTCGGCGGCAAGATCAGCGGTCAGATCTGGCGCGACAACAATGGTAACGAGCTCCAGGACCTGATCTTCATTGATCCGCTGCTGCAGGAAGAGGTATTGGTCCATCTCCTGGATGGTACCGGCAATCCGATCAACACGATTGTGACGGTGAACGGGCTGTATGAGTTCACCAATCTCTTTGTGGATCTCGAGAATCCGGGCAATGTCAGCAGTTACATCGTGCAGTTCGACATCCCGGAGGAATGGGATTTTGTGGGGCCGAACAACCCGATCAGCGAGGCGCGCGACAGCGATGCTGAGTTCGGCGGGCGAACTGCGGTGATCGATCTATCGGCGGGGACGCCGACGGTTGCTGATGTGGATGCGGGCGTGATCCCGGCGGGCGTGATTCCCCCGGCGAACGGTGACGGCTTTGAGTTTGCCAAGAGCAGCTACAACGTGAACGAGAACGAAGGCGTTGTAGAGGTCACGATCATCCGCGGCGATGGTTCGGAAGCCGAGGTGATCATTGTCTGGACGGAGGACGGACCGGGTGCAAACGGCGCGGTGGCCGGGGTGAACTACGAGCCGATTTCGATGATGCTGGTCTTCGCGCCGGGGGTGACGGCCCAGACTGTGGCGATCCCGATCATCGACACCAACTCTCTCGGCATCAGCGATGTGCTGCACTTCCTGGTATCGGTGCGTCAACCGACCGGTCGACCGATCGGCGAGGTGACGGTCTACATCTACGGTGAGGGTGCGGCGACGATTTCTGATGACGACACGATTTTGGGCGGCGACGACTGGGATCTGATTCTGGGTGATTCCGGGGTGATCCCTGGGTATGCGGTGATCGGGCCGCACGCGCAGCTGAACCAGCCGCAGTACCTGGGCGACATCGTGCGCGCAGGCGGTCCCGGCGACGACATCATCCATGGCGGCAACGGGCCGGACTACATCGACGGTCAGCTCGGGGACGACCTCCTGGCGGGCAATGAAGGCGAGGACGTGGTCCTGGGCGGTCTGGGTGACGACGAGATCTGGGCGGAGCTGGATGATGACAAATTGAGCGGCGGGCATGGTAAGGACACGCTCGTGTCGCGGCGGGATGTGGCGTGGCTCTCGCTGGATCCGGGGAGCTTGGTCCATCGCAGGTCATCGGGTGCACCGCTGAGCACGTTCACATTAGTGGATGTATTCGAGGTCGCACGCCTCTTCGGCGGCTATCAGGCGAACCGGTTCGAGATCGATTCCTGGACGAGCGAGCTCTACATCTGGGGGGCTGGTGGGCGGGATGTATTGGCGGTCTCCGGCGACATGGACATGACGTTGACCGATGTGAACATGGGGATCATCCAGACGGTGTTCTTCTACCTGGCCAACGGATTCATCAAGGACGCCGCCTTGATCCTGGCGGACGGCACGACCTATCACCTTGGCAGTCTTGAGACGGTCCAGTTGACGGGCGGTCCGAGCGCGAACGTATTGGATGCGAGCGGGTATTCACGCGGGACGACGCTGGAAGGTTTGGGCGGCAACGACTGGCTGCTGGGCGGCAGTGGCGACGACCGATTCATTTACAACGCGAATGCCGGTTCGAACCTGGGCACGGATCGGGTCACGGGTGGTGCAGGTTTTGACACCCTTGACTTCTCTGGGACGACGGTAGCTGGGGTGTATGTGCACCTGGGCGACACGAGTGGGTATGTTGTGAACTCGAACCTATCGCTGCTGCTCGGATCGAATGCGGACCTCGAGGCGGTGATCGGCGGTGGCGGCAATGATATTCTGATCGGCAACGCGCTGGACAACCTCCTGATCGGCGGGCCTGGAAACGATCAGCTTGCGGGCGGCCCTGGGGACGAGGTGTATGCGTACGACACCGACACGAACTGGGGCAGCGATGTGATCACGGAGAACGCCGGCGAGGGCAATGACACGATCGACTTCTCCGCGACCACGGGCCGCTCCGTTGTGTTGGATCTGTCGGTGAGCGGACCGCAGCAGGTGAATGCGAACCTCACGTTGGAGATCGGCGGCGACGGCGAGATCGAGAACCTGATCGGCGGTTCCCGGGACGACTTCCTGGGCGGCAATGAGTTTGGTCAGAACCTGTATGGCGGTCCCGGCGCGGATGAATTGAAGGGCCGTGGTGGTGACGACTATCTGGACGGCGGCCCAGGCAATGATCTTCTGGACGGTGGCAGCGGCAACGACTACATCGAGGAGCAGGACAACACTGATTTCTATCTCTCGGACACGGCCTTGGAGCGTGCGGATGGCGAAGTGGACCAGCTGGTGAGCATAGAGCTGGCGATCCTGCGTGGTGGGACCTCGCTCAACATCTTTGATCTGACCGGATGGTCGGGGGACGCGGTCCTGGACGGGACTGGACAGGGGGACACGACCGATCGCCTGACCGACCGATTTGTGATGACTGCGAACGCGGACTTCACCGTGACGGACCTGGGTCCGAATGACGTGCGTGTGACGTTGTCGACGGGTGTGGTGATCGATCTGCTGCGAATCGAGCGGGTCTTCCTGACCGGCGGCTCGGGCGACAACATACTGGATGCGTCGGCGGTCACGCTCGATGCGGGTGGTCAGGTCCGGGCGACCTTCCGGCTCACCGGCGGCGAGGGTGACGATGTCTTGCGTGGCGGTCCGGGTGGGGATGCCCTTTATGGCGGCGGCGGTGACGACGTCCTGAGTGGTGGCCGAGGAAGCGACCTGATCGACGGTGGTGCCGGCATGGACGAGCTGGTTGAGGAGCGCAATGCGGAGAGCTTCACGTTGCGTCCGAATGAGCTGTTGATTGTCGAAGGTGGGCGGACGGAAGCGGATGTATTGATCGGGCTGGAGGTCTTCAACCTGACCGGTGGTGCTGGAAGCAATCAATTCATCATTCCTGGCCTGCCTGTGGGCGAGATCAACGTCGATGGTGCGGGCGGGATGGATTCGCTTCTTGCCGAGGGTGGAGGGGTCGTGACCCTCACGGACGCCGGAATTGACTTCAACGGGCTTGGCTTCGTGGGGATGAGCGGGATCGAGATCGTGTTGCTGCAGGGCTCCGACGGGGACGATGTATTGGACGCCTCCGGCTTCACCGGGCAGGCGCTCTTGGTGGGCGGTGCTGGTGACGATCTATTGATCGGCGGCGCCGGCAACGACTGGTTGCTGGGCGGCGAGGGTGACGACCGGTTTGTCTTCGATGTCGATCAGGCCTTGGGCGCGGATCGCGTTTGGGGCGGCGAGGGCGTTGATACCCTTGATTTCAGCGCCTCGACCGTGGCTGTGACGATCGATCTTTCGGTCACAGGCGTCGCGCAGACGGTCGTTGCCGGCCAGCTGGATTTGCTGCTCGCCGAGGAGGACATCGAGGTACTCCTGGGTGGTGCCGGAGATGACCAGCTGACGGGTAACGGTTTGAACAACCGGTTTGACGGCGGTGCCGGAAACGATGTGATCCAGGGCGGAGGCGGGTCGAACACGGTGGTAGCGGAAGCGGACGACGACATGGTTTTGACCAATGCCACGCTCACGTTGGTCAATACCGGTGAGGTCGATACGATTTCGGGCATACAGTTTGCGGAATTGGCCGGTGGGTTGGGGGACAACAAGCTGGATGCATCCGGTTTCACGGGCGACACGATCCTGAGTGGTGGTGCCGGCAGCGACACCCTGGTCGGGGGTAGCGGTCGGGACACTCTGATCGGCGGTGCGGGGAATGATGTGCTGATCGGCGGGCTTGGAAACGACACGTATTCCTTTAACCTGGATACGGCGCTAGGGACCGATGAGATACAGGAGCTGCCGCTGCCGTTGGGCGGGGTTGATGTGCTTGATTTCTCAGAGACCACGGCCGTTGGGGTGAAGGTGGATCTGAGCTCCACGACCTTGCAGGTGGTTGCGCCTTTGCGCTTGGCGCTGACGCTCAATTCCTCCACGGGTATCGAGAATGTGGTTGGCACGTCCGGTGCGGATTCGATCATCGGCAATGCGCGCGACAACGTGTTCGACGCGGGCGCTGGTGCGGACCATTTGGATGGTGGCGGCGGCATGGACACGGTGATTGTCCAGCTCGATGCGGATATGATCCTCACGGACACCCAACTGGATGTGGACGGTGTGATGAAGGCGATCGTCGGATTCGAGCGCGCGATCCTGATCGGCGGAGCGAGTTCTAACCTGTTGGATGCGAGTTGGTTCTCGAACACGGCCATCCTTTCCGGCGGCCTCGGAGACGACTTGCTGCTGGGTGGCGACGGTGATGACATGTTGCTCGGTGGCGAGGGGAACGATCAATTGTACGGCGGTGCCGGGAACGATTCCCTGCTTGGCCAGGCCGGCAACGACCTGTTGGCGGGCGAGGCCGGCGATGACCAACTGGCCGGTGGTCTCGGAAACGACGTCTACTTCTTCGATCAATCCTTCGCGCTCGGCTCCGACACGGTGAGCGAGAGCGCGGGGGAAGGCTATGCGGACCTGTTGCTGGGCGCCGGGGGCACCTTGGTGGACCTCTGGGAGCCTGGCGCGCAATGGATCAGTGACCATCTGGAGATCACGCTTACGAACCCTGGGCAAGTGGAGTTTTCATATTGAAGACGGAGACCGGTATAGGGATGTCGTGCGGCGGCGATGCCGTATTCGGCATCCTTTGGCCGAAGGAAATTGGGGACGCCTCATGAAGAATCGAGCATTTCCATATTTAATGATGGCATGGGCCTGTGTGTCGGCCTGGGTGGGCGACGCGTCGGCATTCCCTTCGATCAGCCAGGTCGTCCCTGCAGCCCAGAACACGACAATGCCGGACGAGGACGGAGAGTATCCGGCATACATCGTGATTACCGAGCCGGAGACCTGGGTCTTCGATGGTGCTTGGTATCTATCGAGCAATCCGCAGAACCCGATGATGTGGGCGATCCCTCAGGGGACTGTGGTCGCGAAGGGGATGGATCTGATCATCTTCGCCTCCGGGAAGAATCGCACGCAATTGGATCGGGAGTTGCATACGAACTTTACCTATCCGTGCGACGTCCCATTCTGCGGATTATACCAGGGCGGAAAAGAGTTGGTCTCGCAGTTCAGTCTGGAGGGAACCTGTTTCCCCTGTAACGGGTATGAGTTGATCCATCGCGAGACACCGGTGCGGTATGTGGTGCCCAAGGAAGGGATGGGGCACGAATGGGTCAATTTGGACTATCCTGACACGAACTGGGCACGTGGCATCTTCGGGATTGGGTATGACGCACCGGAGTCGCTCTGCAGCGATATGATCCTGTATACGACCATGGACAAAGATCGGGTCGTCATCACCCCGGGTGCCGGCACTATTGCATTGGACACGAGTGGCAGTCCGAACGCGCATGACGGCTTTGTGATCGGCAAGCCGACCTTGGAGCAGGGTCAGGTATTGGAAGGTTTCGAATTCCCGCGTGACCCTGAAAGTTTCATCCGCATTCCCCACCATTTCGAATTGAATCCTCAGCCGACCGGCTTTACGGCGGCGATCTGGGTGAACCCCCTGGAGGAAGGGGTCAACGAGGTCCTGGTCGCCAAGGGTGGAGAATCGGAAAAGGAGCCGGGATGGATGTTTGCTCGGGACGGAAAATCGACCTTCTTCCAGCTGGCCTTCCCGTTCCAGGTCTATCGGATCAATTTCCGGGAGGTACCGGGGAAGGTATGGACGCACCTGTGTGTGGTGTTGGATCCGAGCACCTCCTCGCTCCTGGCCTATCAGGACGGCGGTTTAGTTGACTCCATGCAGATCGAGGTTGCGACGGCCCAGTTGAATGAGCGCGACCTGATCGTGGGCAACTATATCCCGGGTGGGCGTGTCCCGTTTGGCGGGCGGCTGGACGAGTTTGCGATCTGGGCGCGGCCGTTACCGCGGGCGGAGGTGCAATTGGTCTATAAGACGGGTGCGGAAGGGCTCTCGATCCAGACCAACTGCACGGGCAGTACAGTCCCGCTGTATGATCCGCTGATCATGACCGATGTCGAGAGGGAGATGAAGGGTGTAAATTCGAGCATCTTGATCCGTGTGCCCTTCTCGATTCAGGAGCCGGCGTTGGTGGGGAAATTGCTCTTGGGGATGCACTATGACGACGGGTTCGTGATGTATCTGAACGGCACGGAGATCTTGCGCCGAAATGCACCGTCTGTGCCGATCCCGCCGATGAACGCCGCGGCGGCTTCCAACAGGCCGGACCCGGCTGCATTGGTGCCTGAACTGTTCGACCTGACCGCAGCGGTACCCTTGTTACGGACCGGCACGAATCTGCTTGCGATTCACGGTTTGAACAGTTCTTCGAATGCGGACCGGTTTCTCATCTACCCCAGGCTCTGTTTGGAGGAGCGTGACCCGGTTGACGTCTGCACCCGAACGACGGACGGCCGAGAGTTTTGGATCGCGTTCCCGGAGAACAGCGAGGATGACACGACGAACCCGTTGGAACTGGCTGTCTTGATTAGCGGTCCGCCCTCGATCATGGGCGTGGTTGAGGTTCCACGTGCGGGCTGGTCCGCATCCTATACGATTGGGCTCACGGGCACGGCCAAGGTCCAGTTGCCGAAACAGTTCGCGTTGCTCGGGGAGGATTCGATCGAGGGGAAGGCAGTGCGTGTGACGGCGTCACGGGATGTTGCCGTGTATGGCCTGACGCACATTGATTACTCGACCGACACCTTTCTTGGGATCCCGGTGGAGCTGTTGGGCAATGAATACATCGCGATCGGCTATAAAAACGTCTGGTCGGAGATTCCGGTTTTGAACGGATCGCAGTTCGCGATCGCGGCGCCGTATCACGACACGGTGATCGAGATCGATCCTTCGACCGGGACTACGACGCGGCCATCCGGCGACCCATTCACGATCGTGTTGAACCGTGGCGAGACGTTTCAGTTGCGGAGTGTGGAGGACGCGCCCTCGGACCTGACCGGAACGATCATTCGGTCGAACCGGCCGATTGCGGTCTTTGGCGGGCATCAGTGTGCGAACATCCGCGGAACGCAGTTCTTCTGCGATCAGATCGTGGAGCAGTTGCTGCCGGTGACGGCCTGGGGCACCCGGTACAACACGGTTCCACTGCGGACCCGCACGAAGGATACGATCCGGGTGGTGGCCTCACGGAATGGCACGCCGGTGATGGTGAACGGTGCGATGGTAACGATGTTGAATCGTGGAGGGATCTTCGAGTTCGTGGCGGACCAACCGACGCAGGTGTTGTCGGAGTATCCGATCATGGTCGCGCAGTACTCGAACAGTTCGGACTACGATATGGTAGAGGACTCGGATCCGTTCATGGTGATGGCGCAGCCGGCGTCGACCTATTTGAACAATTACCGGTTTTACGCGCCTCCGACGTCTGGGTTCGACAAGAACTTCATCAACGTGGTGGTTCCGGTGGGTGAAGCGGGGGTGGTGACCCTGGACGGCACCGCGATCAACGCGATCCCGGGGGCGGTGGGGAATCCGTTCCCGGTCGGTGGATTAGAGGGCTGGCAGGTGCCGCTTTCGGGGGCCGGCGTTGGGCATATCCTGATCGGTGGGAAGTCGGCGGTCGGCCTGACGATTTATGGGTTTGCGAGTTATGACTTCGATTCCTATGGGAACTCGGGTGGGATGCGGCTTCGGGACAACCAGCCGCCGATTGTGGCGTGTCCGGAGTATGTTGCGGTATATGGGACCCTGCAGGATCCGAAATCGGGCGAGTGCCTGGCGATCATGCCGGATCTGATCGCGAAATCGGGGATCTATGAGAACTGCACCCCGGCCAGGGCGGTGGTCGTCACGCAGGATCCTCCACCGGGAGTGTTGCTGAAGGAGGGTGTGTACGAGGTGAAGATCCTTGCGATCGACGCCATCGGCCTGGTCGGTGAGTGTGTGAGCAAGCTCGAAGTCCTAGGCTGCGGCTCTGGGATGCAGGTGGACGCCTGGCATGTCTATTGATTGAGGAAGTGAGCAGTGGGCAGCTTCTTGGATCCGCAAGAGCCCGTCCGAAAAGGTTTGCGCTTTCCCAACCTGCCCTCTCCATACCCATCCGGAGAGTCTCCCGCAGAGGGCGCGGAGGGCGCGGTGTCGTTTTCGACTTGTCTATCGGGGTGGGTAGGTTTCATCCTCTGCCCCCGACTTTCTCTGCCCCCGACTTTTTTTTGGGGAAGGCATTTGCAGAAAAGAGATCCGATGAAGCTGCATTTCCTCAGCGTCCTCTGCGTTCTCTGCGGGAGTCCTCCCCATCCGGTCCCGGAGCCCTTTCGTTGTGGCTCGAGGGGTTTTCGGACGGGCTGTATCAAGTACAATTCCCATAAGTGTTGTGGATTCGAGCATTGCCCCTACCCACCCCCGTGGTCGGATCGAAAACGCCACCGCGTCCTCTGCGGGGGGCTCTCCGGATGGGACCACGACCTCTGACTTCACGTTGTATTCATCTGGTTCTCTCTCCATCGGCGGCTTGACCGGTTTGGGTTGTGCTGTGTAGGCTGGGGCTTCATTCCGTGATCCCATTTGCGATGGAGAGCTGAGATGATGATCCGCAGAGGTATAGGTGTTTGTTGCTTGTTTGTGTTGTTTTGCTCGGTGATAGCGGGTGGGGAGGTCGTGCCGCAAACCATTCCCGGTTCCCGGGTATATGTGCCGACGCGGGTGTTGACGCAGGGTCCGTCGCACCATTGGTTTGGCTATTATGACAAGCTCGCGTTCGATCCGACCGGCAGGTATGTGCTGTCGAACGCGGTTGATTTCGAGGGGCGTTCGCCGCGAGCGGAGGACCGGATTCGGGTGGGAATGATCGATCTCGCGGATGGCGATCGCTGGATAGAACTCGGGAGTTCGAGTGCCTGGGGATGGCAACAGGGCTGTATGTTGCAGTTCATTCCTGGTTCGGCCACGGAGGTGATTTGGAACGATCGCGAGGGTGATCGGTATGTGAGCCGGATCAAGGACATTGAGACTGGTGCGGAGCGCCTGGTGCCTTTTCCGATTTACACGTTGAGTCCGGACGGGCGCACGGCTTTGAGTGCGGATTTCGAACGGATCAACCACCTGCGACCCGGGTATGGGTACGCGGGGATTGCGGATCCGAATGCATCCGTGATTGCCCCGGCGAATGCCGGCATTTACCGGTGTGACCTGCAGACCGGGGAGAGGGAGTTGATCCTATCGATTGCGCAGATGAGTGCGCGGCCGATTCCGGAGGGTGCGGACCCGTCTCTGGCCGATATGAAGACGGAGATGAACTGGTTCAATCATCTGCTCTTCAACACGGACGGCACGCGGTTTGTCTTTCTGCATCGGTGGCGATCGGCTACGAAGCGCAATGTGGGTGGGTTTGGGACCTTGATGTTTTCGGCGGACCCTTCGGGCCGGGATGTGCGACTGGTGGACGGTTCGGGATACACCTCGCACTTCATCTGGCGGGATACGGATTCGCTGGCGATGTGGACGCACCAGGCTGGGAAGGCTGGGTTTTACCTGTTCCAGGACGACGGCTCCGATCGGGGCGAGCCGATCGGAGCGGGGGTGATGACCCGAAACGGGCATAATACCTATTTGCCTGGGAACGAATGGATTCTCAATGACAGCTATCCGAATGCCGAGCGACAGCAGGAGGTCTATCTCTTCCATGTGCCGACCCAGCGGCGGGTACCATTGGGCGCGTTCTTCATGGGCGAAGAATACCGTGGCGAGTGGCGATGTGACACGCATCCACGCTCCTCTCCGGATGGGAGATCGGTGGTGATCGATACGCCGGTGGGCACGCTGGGTCGTCAACTGGTCCTCATGGATATTTCAGCGGTCACGGACACCGACCTCGACTGACCTGTCCAATTCGGAGCCCTTATCGGATCAACCGCGAAGGGGAAAGGCGGAGCGGGGCAGGTCGGATTTTTTGGGGAGACTCGGCCATGGGATATTTGGTATACCGGCTTTGTGGTCCTGTCCCGGGCGGGGCGCAAACGAGTAGTACTTTTTGAAAGGGGAATGGTGGTCATGATGGAGAATTTGACGCGTCGGCGATTCATGCGGGAAACGGCCCAGGGCGCGGTGGGGCTGGCGGCGATGGCGGCGGCGGCGCCGTCGGTGTTGAGTGTACCCTCTCCGAACGAGCTACTTGGCGTGGGCTGCATCGGGCTGGGGACTCGGGGCGGGAATCTCCTGTCGGGGCCGATTGGT
This sequence comes from uncultured Verrucomicrobiota bacterium, assembly GCA_937875495.1. Lineage (GTDB taxonomy): Bacteria > Verrucomicrobiota > CALLYA01 > CALLYA01 > CALLYA01 > CALLYA01. Next base: position 5,690 of record CALLYA010000071.1, on the reverse strand, counting down.
GCAGCGACGGGGATCAAGGTTGTGGCGGTCTCGGACGTCTACAAGCCGCACCTGGAGAAGGGTGTTCAGCGCAGCAAGAATCCGGATGTGAAGCGGTATCACGAGTATGAGGCGCTGTTGGCGGATCCGGCGGTCGACGCGATCGTGGTGGCGACTCCGGATCATTGGCACTGCCCGATTTTGTTAGACGCGGCTGCGGCAAAGAAGGACGCCTATATTGAGAAGGGCTGGACCCGCACGGTCGCAGAGGCGAAGCTGATGCGTGAGGCCGTGGAGAAGAGCGGGATCATCATGCAGTTGGGGCATCAGGGGCGTGATCGTCCCGCCGGAATCCAGGCGCGCGAGCTGATCGACCAGGGGTTGCTGGGTCCGATCCACCTGGTACGGACCGGCCGGTACGAGTCTGCGCCTTCCGGGCAGGCGGTCTATCGCTGGTATGGGATGTACGATATCTATACCCGGCCGGATCCGGCGCAGGTCATTCGGGACCTCGATTGGAAGCGCTGGCTGGGGCCGCTCTCGGATCGACCGTTCAGCATGGAGCATTTCTGGCACTGGCGCTGTTACTGGGACTACGGGACGGGTGTGGCCGGTGATCTGCTGTCGCACGAGATTGATTTTGTGCAGTCGGTTTTGGGGTACGGCATTCCGGACAGTTGTATGTGTGCGGGGCACAACAACCTGTTGAAGGACGGGCGTGAGGTTCCGGACACCTGGAATGCGGTCTACAATTTTGAGAAGCAGGCATGCACGGTGACCTTCGACTGTTCGTTGAACTCGCGTGCGCTGGTGCAGCCGCCTGAGTTCCGCGGAACGGAGGCGCTGTTGCGCTTCGATACGATCGCGCAATCGGTGAGCACGTTCGATGTGATCCCGGAGTTGGGCTCGGCCCGCTTCCGGCCCCGGATTGACGCGGAGGGATTGCGGCCTGGGGCGCCGATCATGCGGTTCAATCCGGACGAGACACCGACACCGCCGTCTCACATGCAGGAATTTTTCAACTGCGTGCGGGAGCGGAAGCAGCCCAAGTGCAACGCGAAAGAGGCATTCATTGAAACGGTGACCTTCGTGATGTCCGTCGAATCGTACATGAAGCGGCGGGAAGTGCGTTGGGATCCGGTACGGGAAGAGATCGTGTAGACTGAGGGGAACATCAATTCGTCTCGGCATGCTTATCGACGGCAACCGGGTGCTGAGGATGGATCGGCATTCGGTTGCCTGATCGCTTTCGGTACGCCTCGGGTAGAGGTGGGCGTGTGTTGTAGGAGCGACGACCAGATGGACGGGATTGTATTCGACTTGAAGCGGTATGCGGTGCATGACGGACCTGGCATACGGACCACGGTCTTTTTCAAGGGATGCCCTTTGGACTGTCCCTGGTGTCACAATCCCGAGAGCAGGGCGCAGGCGCCCGAACTGGATGTCCTGGCCGGGCGTTGCATTCGTTGTGGGGAGTGCATGTTGGCATGTCCGGAGCACCTGGCCGAGCCGGAGCAGGACGGCGGGTTGCTGGAGGCGACGTGCAGGCATTGCTTTGCCTGTGCGGCGGCGTGTCCTACCGGCGCGCGTGTGGTAGTGGGGCGGACCTGGTCGGCCGCGGCGCTGATGGATGAGGTGGAGAAGGACCGGCCATTCTTTGAGGAGTCCGGGGGCGGGGTGACCTTTTCCGGGGGCGAGCCGTTGATGCAGGCGGAGTTCTTGCGTGAGTGTCTGCGCATGTCGAAGGCGCGGGGACTGCACACGGCGGTGGATACGTGTGGGTATGCGCCGTCCGAGGCGCTCCTGAAAATCATCCCGCACACGGATCTGTTTCTGTACGACCTGAAGCTGATGGATCCGGCGCGCCACGAGGCGGTGGTGGGCGTGAGCAACGCGCCGATCCTGGAGAACGTGTGTCTGCTGCACCGGGCGGGTGCGCAGATCCGGATCCGAGTGCCGTTGGTGCCTGGTATGACGGACGACGCGGAGAATTTAAAGGCGGTGGCAGCCTTTGTGCGGGAGGCATTGGGGGGCGCTCCGGCGATTGATCTGCTGCCGTACCACGCGATGGCGCAGGCGAAGTATCGGCGGCGCGGGTTCGAGCCGGCCTCGATCGCGGTGCCATCGACTGAGGCTGTGGCACGAGCGGTCGAGCTGTTGGAATCGGCGGGGGGGCGGGTGGTTGTCGGCGGGTGATCAGGTTCGCCGCTTGACCCTGCTGATGCAGGCCGGCTACAATGGTGGTTCAACGATCGCCAAAACTGCTGGCCTAATCTCGACTGGTTGATCAACTTGGGGAAATCGAGAGATTCGATGAAATCGATTTATTCGATTCTGTCGATTCCCTCGACAGAATGGGAAACCGCCATGAAGCGATGACAGCCCTGGCGGATGACGTCGGCCGGAGCGGTTAGGGTTGTAGTCTCGTCCCATTTTTGGTACACTTACCGTTCAACGATTTATGGTCGGCCGGTGGCATGGGATGGTCTGCCGGGAGTTGTGGCCATGGTAGAGAAACGGCGAACGAGAGCATATGAGTGACAATACGAAGATTTTGATGGAGCCGGTTCGGATTGGGGCATGGGAATTACCGAACCGTTTTGTGATGGCGCCTTTGACGCGGTGCCGGGCGAGTGTCGGGCGTGTGCCGAACGACCTGATGGTGGCGTACTACACCCAGCGTGCGTCCGCGGGATTGATCCTCAGCGAGGCGACCTCGGTGACGCCGATGGGCGTGGGGTATCCGAACACCCCGGGGATTTGGTCCGAGGAGCAAGTCGCGGGCTGGAAACGTGTGACCGAATCGGTGCATCGCGCGGGCGGCCGCATCCTGTTGCAGCTATGGCACGTCGGCCGGATCTCGCACTCGCTCTATCTGGATGGTGCTCTGCCGGTCGCGCCGAGTCCTGTTCAGCCGCAAGGCCACGTCAGCCTCGTGCGTCCGAAGCAGCCGTTCGAGACGCCGCGTGCGCTGTTGCTGGAGGAACTGCCCGGAGTGGTGGCGGCGTTTCGGCATGGAGCGGAGAACGCGAAGGCCGCGGGTTTTGATGGAGTGGAGATCCATGGGGCCAATGGCTATCTGCTGGATCAGTTCTTGCAAGACAGTACCAACCGCCGGACGGACGCGTATGGCGGGCCGATTGAGAACCGGGCGCGCCTGATGCTCGAGGTCCTGGATGCGGTGGTTGAGGTTTGGGGGGCGGACCGTGTGGGGCTGCATCTGGCCCCGCGGTGTGATTCTCATGACATGGGCGATTCGGATCCTGCTGCGACCTTTGGGTATGTCGCGCGTGAGGCGGGGCGTAGGAAGCTCGCCTTTCTATTCGCGCGCGAGGGCCTTGTGGAACCGCGGCTGGTGCCGCTGCTCAAGCGAGAATTTGGTGGGGCATTCATTGCGAACCAGCAATTGACCTTTGCGGATGCCGAGCGTTTGGTTCAATCCGGCGAGGTGGATGCGGTCGCGTGGGGGCAGTGGTTCATTGCGAACCCGGATCTACCGCTCAGGTACGTCCTGGATGCGCCGTTGAATACCCCGCAGGAGGCAACCTTTTACGCCGATGGCGCGGAAGGCTACACCGACTATCCGTTGCTGCAGGCCTGATGCGATGTGTGTGTGGGCGAGGCGGTGCCGGGCACCGCCTCCCTGCTAGACCCCGTCCGAAAAGGCACGTTCCATCATGTGTTGCCTACAGGCAATAGTTGCCAATCAGTAAGATCATTGTCGAAATCGATATCGAAATCGGAATCGAGGGAATCGAGGGAATCGAGGGAATCGAGGGGATCGAGGGAATCGAGGGGATCGAGGGAATCGAGGGGATCGAGGGAATCGAGGGAATCGAGGGAATCGAGGAAATCGAGGGGATCGAGGAAATCGAGGAAATCGAGGGAATGGGGATCGATTCCAGTTCTGATTGGCACCTGGCCCTTATGTACCGCTCAAACCTTGCTGTCGAGTTGTGTCGGCACCGCAACAATCCGGTCGCGGTACCCGGCTTCTCATGTCCGAATCCCATCCCGTGTCCTTTCGATACCGAGACCGATCTTGCTTCGCCATTGAGCTTTTCGGACGATCTCCTGCTATTCGGAAGGACTCAACCGTGCGACGAGAGTGGTTGCTAAAAACCCGAGCAGGAGTATGCCCAGGGCGAGCGCGATCTGGATCGCGGTCGGCTTGAAGAACTCGGTCGGGAAGTCCTCCGGCGCCGCCGGCTTCAATTGGGTTTCATCCCCCGGCCTGGTCAGCGCCAGGCCGGCGGGATAGAGGGTTTTGTCGCCTTCGAGCATCACGCCGCCTTCGGCCTCGATGATGGGCGTGCCGTTCCACTCGCCGCCTGCCTCCAGCAGGACCACCTCATACCCTTTGAACTGCGTGCCGGGCATGGGCGCGACGCCTTGCTGGAACGGCCAGAGTCCCACGACCGCGCCGATGAGGAGTCCGAGCAGGACCCCGAGGGTCGCGTTTTCAAACCGGTGCAGGCAGTAGAGCAGGAGGTTGCTGACCGCGACCACGCCGATGACGACGCCGATGCCGACAGGGATCACGACATGGAGCATCGGTGGGATCAGCGCTGCCAGGTCCATAGCCTGCACGGCGTCCTTGCACGCGTCGATTCCCGCCAGCACGGGGATATAGGCGCCGAGGACCAGCAGCAGGTAGCCGCCGCTGACCCCGGGCAGGATCATCGCGCCGGCACCAGAGATCCCGGCCAGGACCATCATGGCGAACCCGATGTCTGCGCCGGAGCCGCCTTGGGCGCCCTTGGCCTGGGCGAGCGCCAGTGCGGCCATTCCGAGGAAGCCCGCAAGGAGTCCGATCCATGTGGCCTTGCTCGGCCTGTGGATCATCCGCCAGACCACGGGCAGGCCGCCGAGGGTCAGTCCGATAAAGAGCGAATACATGATCCAGCGGTGATCGACGACCAGGGCTTTGACGGTACCGGCCAACAGGACAATCGCCACGGCGGCCGAGGCGACGACCGCGGTCAAGAGCGCGATGGAGGGTAGGCGGAACTTGAAGCGGGTCAGCTCCGAGATCGCGTCGATGAAGCGCTGGTAGACGCCTGCTGCGACCAGCATGGTCCCGCCGCTGATCCCTGGCACGAGATTGGCGAGGCCCATGAGCGTACCGCCCAGGACGGCCTGCCCGATGAGTGCGGGGGAGAGTTTGGAAGGTTGAGAAGGGGTGTTGGAGGTGGGCATAGGCATCGTGAGGGGAAAGGGTGGTTGGAGATTAGGACGCCTGAGGATAGTGGATGGAGCGGGGCGGGTTCGCAACTGGGGAGGATAGGGGGGGAGGGTGAAAGTTGGACTTGGAAGACGCGGGCATCTTGCCCGCAGTGAAAGACCTGGGAGCGCGGGCATCTTGCCCGCATGCGGGCGAGCCGCCCGCAGTGAAGGCCCTGAACGACCTGGACAGGATGAAAGATGCGGATGGGATGGAAGTGGAGGAAGATGCGGGCAGGATGCCCGCGCTCCCAGGTCATAACCGACCGCGCCTGAAGTGACGCTGTATTCATTTTCTGGAGCGGCAATCCGTGATCTTAGGGCTTCAGCTTCGACTGGGGCCTGGGGCCATTTACCCAGGCCTCAGTTCTTTGGCCCGACCAAAACTAGTTTACATGAGCGCGTCCTCTTTAGTTGATGGTTAAAGATCTGTTTCTGATCGGATTGTATGATGGATTTGTGGTTGAGTCCATCCCAAAGATCGATTA